>URKO01000026.1 GCA_900548415.1 uncultured Porphyromonas sp. | reverse complement strand
GGGGGTATCGCCCACGTGGGGAGTAAAAAATATCCACGTAGAGATTGCATTCTCCACGTGGATACTTAGAGGTTAGAAGTTAGAGATTAGATATTAGAGACTGGCTAGTCCTGAGAAGCCCATGAAGGCCATCGCTAGGATACCAGCGGTGATGAGGGCGATGGGAGTGCCCTTCATAGCGCGTGGCGTGCTGCCGGTCTTGGCTAGCTGCTCGCGGATACCGGCGAAGATGACCATAGCGAGGAGGAAGCCGATACCGATGGAGACGGCGTACATGAGTGACTCAGCATAGGTGAACTCCTTCTGGATGACGAGGATAGCGACACCGAGTACACAGCAGTTTGTCGTGATCAGCGGAAGGAAGACACCGAGCGCTTGATAGAGCGCTGGGGAGATCTTCTTGATGATCATCTCGATCATCTGCACGAGTGTAGCGATGACGAGAATGAAGGCGATGGTCTGCAGGAATTCGAGTCCCAGTGGAACTAATATATAGGACTGTACGAGCCAGGTGACCATCGTCGCTAGTAGCAAGACGAAGGTGACAGCAGCTCCCATGCCTGTGGCGGTAGAGACTTTCTTAGAGACACCTAAGAAGGGGCAGATACCGAGGAACTGGGAGAGGACTACGTTGTTGACAAAGACTGCAACGATGAATATGATGATAAATTTCATAGTAGTAAGTGTCTGTGTGATGAGCTGTGGCTACGGAGTAGCCGTTGCATCTCGTGGGTTTGATCTATTGCTTCTTGGTGATAGCGTGATAGATGCCGATGAGTAGTCCTAGAGCGATGAAGGCTCCTGGAGGCAACACGAAGAGGAGTGCGGAGTAGTCGTTGGGATAAGCGGTCATACCGAAGAATGAACCGCCGCCGAGCATCTCACGTACGATGCCTAGGAGGGTTAGTCCGATGGTGAAGCCCAGTCCGATGCCGATACCGTCGAAAAGCGATATGCCGACGCTACTCTTTGAGGCGGTCGACTCAGCGCGTCCGAGGACGATACAGTTGACCACGATCAGCGGAATGAAGATACCCAGACTCTGATCGAGTGCCGGTAGGTATGCCTTGATGACCATCTGCAGTACGGTCACGAAGCCTGCGATGACGACGATAAAGGCGGGGATACGTACGGCGTCGGGTATGAGTCGCTTCAGGAGGGAGATCATCACATTGGAGCAGATAAGCACGAAGGTGGTGGCTAGTCCCATGCTGAGTCCGTTGATGGCCGATGTGGTGGTCGCCAAGGTAGGACACATACCGAGGAGAAGCACGAAGGTGGGGTTCTCCGTAATGATACCATTGGTAATTGTCTTGATATACTTATTCATGGCGGTGCATTACTTAGTTGATTCGTTGGCAGAAGCCTCTACAAAGATGCGCTGCGCCCGGGCGATACCCTGGAGTATAGCGCGCGAAGAGACTGTAGATCCTGAGACAGCGTCTATAGATCCGCCATCTTGGCGTAGCTTGAGACTAGCGGGTGTGACCTTCTTGCCGATGAGAGACTGCTTCGAGGGCTTGGTGGTAGCGGGGTCTTGGTTGCCGCCATAGACATTGCTGATGGAGATCAGCTTGCCCTTAGCATTGAGATCAGCGATGGCAAAAGCTGCGAGCGCACCATTATTGTCAAAGCAGACGAGCATCGGAAGGCAACGCCCCTCGTAGTCATCACCACTGGTGGTGACGACGAGCAAGCCTGTCGTCTCGCTCATATCATTGGTGCCGTAGCTCTGGATCAGCCAAGGAGTGCCGTCGTCAGCGGTGCCAGTTTTCTCTTTGTCCACAAGGCGATAAGCGGGGAGCAACGTGTTGAAGAGGCTGTCGATGACCTCTCGCTCGGGGAGCGCACAGCTGCTCTCGGTGGGTTGTGCCGTGGGGCCACCCTCACCGACGACGCTCTGATAGACTCGGTAAGCTCGCTCGAGGGCATCGATGAAAGCTCTACTGGAGATGGTTGCTGCGGTGATCGCATCTACCTTACCACCGTCCTTAGAGACCTTGAGTGGCGAAGCTTGGCTCATATCCAGTCCGCGTACGTCACGGATGAGGTCAGCACTGGGTGCGGGAGAGGTAAACCACTCCTGTATCTTAGCACCTAGTCCTGGGGTCTCCTCGTGCTTGAGCACCTTGAAGCCGACGATCTGGCTCTGCATGTCAAAGCCTACCATGATATCTATGTGGCCCGCAAAGCCGGCATCGGTATAGGTCTCGATAGCGTAGCCAACGGGCTGACCGCCCTGCATAGCGGGGTAGACGATGAGTGGACGAGGCTCGCTCTCGAGTGCGACGGTGTCTTGCTCTTCGTAAGGATTATTGTCAAAGGCGGGGACGATCTCTTTGATCGCCTCGACCTTAGCTTTCGTCTCGGCCTGTGCGATGGTATCTCTGGTCGCCACATTGACCAAGGCTAAGATACCAGCGATGATCAGACAGATGATCCCGAGTGAGAGGATCATGTTGGGGAGTGTAGAGGGTAGCTTCTTCATCTTTTAGCCTCCTTTCTAGATTTGACCACATGACCGAAGTGACGTGGCTTGATGTAGGTGTTGAGTAGTGGGGTAAACGCATTCATAATGAGGATGGCAAAGGACATACCCTCAGGATAAGAGCCCCACAAGCGGATGATGACGGTGAGTAGTCCGATCATACAGCCGTAGATGAGCTGCGCACGGTGCGAGATAGGCGAAGTGACGTAGTCGGTCGCCATAAAGACTGCGCCAAAGAGAAGACCTCCCGTCAGCAGGTGGAAGAAGGGACTAGCACACATCGCTGGGTCGTAGAGGTGCATGATGCCACTCAGTACGAAAGCGGAGACGATGATAGCCACGGGCGTGTGCCACGTGATGATGCGACGGATGAGCAGATAAGCTAATCCGAGGAGGATAGCGATGGCACTCACCTCTCCCATGGAGGAGAAGTTGAAGCCGACGAGGAGCTGCAACGAGTCGGGTAGCTGATCGATGGCTCCTGACTTGAGGATGCCTAGAGGGGTCGCTCCAGAGACCGCATCAGTAGCCTGCTCGGCAAGGCGGGCGGGGAGCTTCCAAGTGGTCATCTGCGCAGGATAGGAGATGAGTAGGAAGACACGCCCGACGAGTGCGGGGTTGAATATGTTATTGCCCAGTCCGCCGAAGGCCATCTTGCCAATGCCGATAGCGACGACACCCCCCATGAGGACGAGCCACCAGGGGAGCGAGGCGGGGAGGTTGAAGGCTAGGATGACGCCTGTCAGGAGCGCCGAGCCGTCGAGCAGACGACAAGGGCGATGCAGGAAGAAGCGGGTGATGACCCACTCCGTGAGCATACAGGAGGCTACCGAGATAGCGGTGATCAGTAGAGCGTCTGTCCTAAACTGGTAGAGCATGACGAGGAATGCTGGTATCAAAGCAATCAGCACCCCATACATATTCTTGCTAATGGTGTCACCGCTATGGATATGCGGTGAGGGTGATACGATGACTTGTTGTGCCATAAGCTATATATCGTAGTCGATGATGAGGATCGGTGATCTGTCTCAGTGTGTATTACTTCTTGCGGGCTCGCATGATACCCATGACGGTCTGCTTGCCGACACGTATGTAGTCGAGGAGCGGACGTCCAGCTGGGCAGGTGTAGCTACAAGAGCCACACTCGATGCAGTCGGCGATGTAGTTGTGCTCGGTGCTATCCCAGTCTTTGTAGATGGTGTCACGCATGAGGAAGGCAGGGTTGAGTCCCATCGGGCAGACCGATACGCACTTACCGCAGCGTATACAGTCGTGCATCTCGGGACGTGTCGACTCCTTGGCGGAGAGGATGAGTAGTCCTGACGAACCCTTGGCAACGGGTATGTCGGTGTTGACGAGTGCGCGTCCCATCATAGGGCCACCGCCGATGATCTTGCCTGGCTCCTCAGCATAACCTCCCGCAGCGTCGATAAGCGTCTGCATAGGCGTACCGATGCGTGCCTTAAAGTTGGAGGGGTGTGCGATAGCTCGTCCAGTGACTGTGATGATGCGCTCGATGAGTGGCTTGTGCTTCATGACCGCCTCGTAGATAGCGAAGGTGGTCCCGACATTCTGCACGATAGCACCCGTAGAGATAGGTAGCGCACCTGAGGCAACCTGCTTGCGGATCAGGGCATCGATGAGCTGCTTCTCGCCACCCTGCGGGTAACGCTTCTTGAGCGGTACGACGGCGATGCTGTGTCCCTCGGGGAGGAACTCCTTGGCACGCTCCGCAGCGTCACGCATGATGCGTATAGCATCGGGCTTATTATTCTCAATGCCTATGAGCGTGCGCGGCGCATTGGCAGCCTTCATGATGATTGCGCAGCCGACCATGATCTCCATCGCCTTGACACGCATGAGCGCATCGTCGCTCGTGAGGTAAGGCTCACACTCTACGGCGTTGATGATGACATAGTCAGCACTCTGACCAGGAGGAGGCGAGAGCTTGACATGCGTTGGGAAGGTCGCACCACCCATACCGACGATACCCATCTCTGCGATGCGATCGATGATCTGCTTGGCATCCAGGTCGGTCTCAGTGACGAGCGTGTCTGTCTGGTCAATGTACTCCTCCCACTCATCGCCCTCTACTTTAATAAAGATGGCGGGCTTCTTAAAGCCACTTGCATCAGTGATCTGGTCGATCTTGGTGACGGTGCCAGAGACAGAGGAGTGAATGTTTGCCGAGACAAAGCCTCCCGCCTTGCCTAGGAGTGTACCTACGCGCACCTTGTCGCCCTTGCTGACGGCAGCGGTGGCGGGCGCACCAATATGCTGTGCTAATGTGATGACCACCTCGTCTGGAGGAGCGACAACGGTGATAGGTACCCCGGCGCTGATCTTATGGTCATGGGGATGTATACCCCCTATTCTAAATGTCTTTGCCATAGCTTCGTTTAATCTTTCTGAGGTACAGATGCTGTTGAGGAGGTAGCAGCAGGAGCTGCAGTGGCAGCGGCTGTTGCCATGGCTGGAGCAGGCTTGTCGGCGGGCGCTGGCTTTGCTGCAGGTTCTTTGCGTGGCGGGAAGTTGACCTCATGGATAGCTCCCGTCGGGCACTCGGCCGCACACTTACGACATAGACGACACTTCTGATGGTCTATGTAAGCGAGATTGTTCTCTATCGTGATTGCCTCAAACTGGCATACCTTAAAGCACTTGCTACATCCGATACAAGCGTTGGCGCAAGCCTTACGTGCCACGCCTCCCTTGTCCTTATTGACACAGCTGACGTAGAGACGGCGTCCCTTGGGACCCTTCTTGCGGAGCTCGATGATCATCTTCGGACAAGCCTTGACACAAGATCCACAGGCGGTACACTTATCTTCGTCCACCTCGGGAAGGCCTGTCTCAGGATTCATGTGGATGGCATCAAAGTCGCACACAGCGACACAGTCGCCATTGCCCAGACAGCCGTAACTACAGCCCGTCTCGCCACTGTACAGAGTCGACTCGATCTTACAGCTCTTAGCTCCTATATAAGTATTGACTCGTGGACGCGCCTCACAGGTACCATTACAGCGCACGACGGCTACGAGCGGGTCGCTCTTAGCGACGCTCTGACCGAGGATCTCTGCCACCTTGGTCATGACCGGCTCTCCGCCTACGGGGCACCAGAGCCCTTCGAGAGAGGAGGCTTCGCAGCAAGCCTTAGCAAAGCCGGCACAGCCAGGATGGCCACAGCCACCGCAGTTGGCCTGAGGAAGGACCTCCGCGACCTCGCCGATGCGCGGATCTTCTTTTACTTCAAACTTCTTGGAGGTGATAAAAAGTAGGACGGCACTGATGAGTGCTATCACTACAAGAACAAGTATGGTGGGTAGTATTGTCATAGGAGTGTGTATGAACTTACTTTTTTCGCACGGTAAAGGCAAAGGTTCGCTCAAACCGGTCACGTAAGAGCCATAGCAGGAGCATATATGCGGCGGCTACACCCAAGGCGATCAATATCTGAGCCAGCGTACCTAGCTCTAGGTAGCTTAGAATGATGGTTACAGCAATGATGAGAATCGTAGGGACGACCATCGTGAGAAGTACAGCGCGCATGCCCAGCGAGCTACGCATCTCGAGAGAGACCTGATCACCGACAGCCACCTCGCCAGGCAGCTGAGAGCGATCGAGCGTGATCGTCTCTAGACGGCTCTCCGAGGCGTGGCAATGCCCTGCAGCCGCACAACTACTACAAGCTGACGGACGTAGCACCGTGAGACGCACCTCCCCACCTTCTATGGCAGTTATGGTAGCATTTCGCTCTATACATTCAGACTTCATCGACTCTGTCATTCACCTTGCAACAACTTTCGCAATTACAAAGGTAGCAATAAATAATTAGTCTAAGTATGGTAGTCGGGTACAAAATGCTATCGCACATTCCTCCGAAAAGCCCTCTCAGAGCCTCTTACCTAGACTCACAAAAGGCTGTGATAGCCTCTACGAGCTTCGCATTGTCTGTCGCATCACGAGAGGTGATACGCACCATCTCGCCCTTGATGCCTCGCAACTTGGTCGCATCGTAGAGCGCGATGTTGTGCTCCTCCAGCAGATACTTGACCAGCTCAGCTGCTGTGGCACAGTGTATCTGGACTAAGAAGAAGGGCGCATCGCTCGGCATCACCTCGATACCATCTATCTGGCGAAGCTTGGTCTCTAACTCGAGCGCATTGCGCTGCCACTTACGGATCGGGAGCGTAAACTGCGCTGGGTGAATCAAGATATACTTCGCCACCTCGACCGCCATCGTGCTGACCGACCATGGGTCTATCACCTTTTGGATCTCCTTGATAACCTTCTTATCGGCCGTTACATAGCCTATGCGCAGCCCGGGCAAACCATAGGTCTGTGTAAACGAACTGACGAAGATAATGTTGGGATGGCTCTTCACATCGCTCAGCGTAAGCGTTGGTTGCGTCGTAAAGGTCGCATAGGACTGGTCCACGATGAAGGAGACCTGAGGGTGTGCCTTGATAAGCTCCAGCAGCTCAGCCCGTGAGCGAAAGCGTCCCGTCGAGCTATTGGGCGAGCAGATCCAGCAAAACTCCTCTCCCTCGAGCTTTATCTCCTGCGTCTCTATATCCTCAGGGATATAGGTTAGCTGCCAGCCATAACGCTTAGCCGCTAGTTCATAGTGCTGATACGAGGGGACGAGGATAGCGCCACGCTTCCCCGCAAAAGCCTCCGCAATAATGTAGAAAGCAGCCGTACGACCAGCCGTGATCACGATATTGTCTATATGTAGCTCATTGCGCTTGGAGATCATAGTCCGTAGCGTCTTGTAGTCGCTCTCGGGATAGAAGCGCATCATCTCGACCATGCGATCGTTAAGGTGCTCAGCCAGCTTCGTCAGCTCGGGAGCAAACCATGAGGCGGTGTCAAACTGTAGGGGTGGGCAGACGGGATTCATCGTCTGAGAGGAATTCTTCTTTATCATACTACGCTTGTTTAGACAGCTGTGAATGTTATTTCTTTTGAGATACTTTGTTCTGCAGTTCTTTGGCAAAGGAGACCAGCTCAGGCGTATGCAGCGCCTCGTATAGCTCCTCCTTATTATATATAGGACGCTCGACCATCTCTCCAGCATGGAGCAAGAGCTTGTAGCAGAGGATGCGCAGGCAGCGATCTCGGATCGTCTCCTCCGAGAGGACGCCCGCACGATAAGCAGAGAGTAGCTCCTCATAGCTCTGCAGCGGATCTAGAGGACCGAGGAGCAGGTCATTGCCCGCTAAGATAGCCGCCACAGATATGGGCAAACCCTCAGCACGCTGCACGCCTCGCATCTCCAGGCCATCGGTAAAGATGAGCCCCTTGAAGCCTAACCGCTCACGCAGCAAGCCCGTCACGACAGCGTGACTCAGCGAGGAGGGACAGGTCACATCAGGCTCCAGAGCTGGCACCGAGAGATGTGCTACCATGATCCCCCCGAGACCCGCCTCTATGTAAGCGCGAAAGGGGGCTAGCTCCACCCGCTCGAGCTCCTCTAGGCTGCCCGACACGGTGGGGAGTGTCTTGTGCGAGTCCTTGTCCGTATTGCCATGCCCGGGGAAGTGCTTAGCAACCGACAGTACCCCGCCATCCTCCAGACCTCTCGCCAAGGCTAGTCCATGCGAGATCACAATGTCCGGTGTAGCACCTAGGCTACGGGTGCCGATGACCGGATTCTTCGGATTATTATTGACATCCAGTACTGGCGCAAAGCTCACATGGATGCCCATCACACGGCACTGCTGCGCCATGTGTTGCCCGAGGGTGTACATCTCTTCGGGCGTGCAGTGATCAGCCAGCAGCTTCATACGTGGGTAGCGTATGGTCCCCTGGAGACGCATCGCCAGCCCCCACTCGGCATCGGCCGTGATCAGTAGCGGTATGCGTGAGTGCTCCTGCAGGAGACGGGTGAGCCGATACTGATCGTAGGGCTCCCCCTTGCGAAAGAGGATGCCCCCTGGACGAATCTTGTCAATAAGCTGCAGATAGCGCGCTCGCGAGGCCGAGTCATAGCGAGGCTCCCAGATGGGGATGATCAACTGCCCGATCTGCTCCTCGATCGTCATCTTCTCGATCTGTTGCGTCGCCTCCTGTAGTAGGCTATCGGTGCGTTGATTACAGATGTCTAGTAGGTGGGTGGGCAACTGCTGTGCCGTCGTGTCGGAGCCTGCGCACCCAACAAGTAGCACCAGCAATAGAGAGAGCGACGAGAGCAGACGCCCCGAAGGTCTCCATCCTCGTACCCTCGCATAGCGCGAGACAAACCAACGATCCGATCGCAAGAGATAGTTCATACGGCTACTAACCTATTGGGTATAAATAGAGCGTGCTACGCCCACACGTTCGAGAGTCCTAGTCGGGCATCAATGGATACGCCCCGTCCTAATGCACTTTCCGTGCAAAGATAGCGAAATCAGCACAAATGAATAGCTTTCCCCCCAGACCACAGACCAGCTTAACACCCGAAGAGCGTGCAGACGTCGTGGTTCACAGCCTGGAGAACAGAGCATGTCAGCACGGCATCGCGCGATGAGCCGTCTCCACGTGACTATTTGCGGACGTCTACGTCGAGACTGTTTGTTTATTTGAGAAATTGTAGTACCTTTGCATCCACATCGACCAAGATGTATGCTCGCGAGCTGAGGAGAGCCTATCCCCTCAGTCGTCAAGCAAGGAGAGGTGGCAGAGTGGTCGATCGCGGCGGTCTTGAAAACCGTTGACCTTCACGGGTCCGGGGGTTCGAATCCCTCTCTCTCCGCAACGAATAGCAGGGTGCTAGTCACGTAGTGATTGGCAC
>URKO01000025.1 GCA_900548415.1 uncultured Porphyromonas sp. | reverse complement strand
ATCTTCGCTGGATACCTGATCTGATACATTGTCTGGGGTGGTTCTCAGCCTTGGCACCAGTCTACCTGAAGACAGCCTACAAGGACGATCCATACTTCGAGCGTGCCAAGGTGATCTTTTCGGTCGATGGCAATGAGGAGGAGGGGCTGATCGGTGACGATCTGATTAAGAAGCTAGAGTTTGACAAGATCACGGGCGATATGCTGGCGCCACTACAGGGGGAGGTGACGCCCGATGCGCTGCGACGTATGGCGATCCACTACTCTGATGGGGTGATCCTCGGGCAGGAAAAGGTCTCTCCTGAGCTGATCAAGTACCTACACTCCGAGCCTGACCACAAGGTGCTGGAGTACCCAGGTCCAGCGGCTGATCATGCGGAGGCTTATGTGGACTTTTACCGCAGCCTGACGGAGTAGGTGCTTACGTCTGACCTATAGAGCAAAGCCCCTAGTGACGGTTGTCGTTGCTGGGGGCTTTGTCGCGTATGCTCGTTTCGTGAGCGAGGAAGTGAGTGTCGGTACTTTCGTACCTAAAAAAGGCTAGTATCAGCGAAATAAGTCGTACCTTTGTGCTGTCCATGTGACGGTGCCGATCAAATTACAGTGGAGGTGCTGTGGCAGTTGCTAGTATTCCCCTATTTCTAGCGTTTGCTCATCAGCCCCCCTCGACTGTAGGAGATAGGGCATAGTCTTATGGTGTGCAAAAGTTTTTATGTAGGGGTCTATTGCTAGGAAGGTCTCGCTCAATCACCCTCTCAAGGAGTTGAGCCCTACGCCTTTTATTCATCCTAATTATGACAGACAAACCGAACAAAAGAATTATCGAAGAGGTAGTCGTACGCTTCTCAGGCGACTCGGGCGATGGTATGCAGCTCACGGGTTCCATCTTCTCTGATATGTCAGCGATGTATGGTAACTCGGTCTCGACGTTCCCCGACTATCCCGCTGAGATCCGTGCTCCTCAAGGTACACTGGGAGGCGTATCGGGCTTTCAGGTACGTATCGGACATGATCAGGTCCATACGCCTGGAGACTATGCGGACGTACTGGTGGCGATGAATGCCGCTGCCCTCAAGGTCAATGTAAAGAATCTGCGTCACGACTCGATCATCATCATCGATAGTGACTCCTGTGGAGAGAAGGATCTCAAGAAAGCTCTCTACCAGACAGATGATCCTATCAAAGAGCTAGGACTCAACCCAGATAGAGTACTCGCTTGCCCCATTAGCACGATGGTCCAGGAGGTGCTCAAGGATATAGATATGGACGCTAGAGGCAGACTAAGATGCAAGAACATGTTTGCCCTAGGTATCGTCTCTTGGCTATTCGACAGACCCCTCGAGCAGGCGGAGCACTTCATCAGCAAGAAGTTTGCTAAGAAGGAAGTCATCCGTCAGGCCAACATCGCAGCCCTCCACGGGGGATACTCTTATGCGGCTAATACCCATGCTTCGGTAGGCACTCCCTTTGTCATTGAGGGCGCACCACAGGAGGCTGGCGTATACCTAGATGTGACGGGCAATAAGGCTACCGCTTTCGGACTCATAGCTGGTGCTGAGCGTGCTGGACTCAAGCTCTTCCTGGGCTCTTATCCTATTACTCCCGCCACAGACATCCTACACTTCCTCGCTAAGTACAAGTCTCTCGATGTGATCACGATGCAGGCTGAGGATGAGATAGCTGGTATCTGTACAGCCATCGGAGCTTCTTACGCTGGTCGCCTAGGTGTCACCTCTACCTCAGGACCTGGTGTGGCGCTCAAGAGTGAGGCACTCAACCTCGCCGTCATCGCTGAGCTACCACTCGTACTCGTAGACGTACAGCGTGGTGGTCCCTCGACAGGTATGCCTACGAAGTCAGAGCAGACCGACCTCCTACAGGCTATGTATGGGCGCAATGGTGAGTCCCCGATGGTAGTGATCGCTCCTACCTCTCCCTCTAAGTGCTTTGACGCTGCTTACTATGCAGTCAAGATAGCTATAGAGCACATGACGCCCGTCGTCCTCCTCTCAGATGCTTATCTGGGTAATGGCTCGGTGGCATGGCGTATACCTGACTACGAGAAGTATCCCGAGATCAAGCCTCACTACGTAGATCAGTACAAGGGTGAGGACCCGTGGATGCCTTATATGCGCGACCCAGAGACGCTCGTACGCTACTGGTCTATACCAGGAGCTGGCTCACTGCCTTATCGTACAGGTGGTCTGGAAAAAGATAATAAGACTGGTGCTATCAGCACGGATGGTCCTAACCATGAGCTGATGGTCCTGCAGCGTCACAACAAGATACAGCACATTGCAGAGGTGATCCCACCGCTCACCGTAGAGGGTGATGTGGATGATGCTGAGTTGCTCATCGTCGGCTGGGGTAGTACCTATGGACACCTGAGTGATGCCTGCCAGGCTCTTCGCAAGAAGGGGCACAAGGTAGCACACACGCAGTTCACCTTTATCAATCCTATGCCTAAGAACACCGAGGAGATCCTACGCCGCTACCCACGTGTCGTCGTCGCTGAGCAGAACCTCGGTCAGATGGCCATGCTACTACGCAACAAGGTCTCTGATGCCAATATTTATCAGTACAATCAAGTGCAGGGACAACCCCTCAAGGTGGGCAACCTCGTCACTGCCTTCGAAGAGATACTCGCTGAGCAACTGTAAAAACCACAACTGCTATGATTGAAACAAATAGTAATCTAGAGAAGGGCACACTACGCTTTGCCCCCAAGGATTTCAAAAACGCATCACCCGTCAAGTGGTGCCCAGGTTGTGGCGACCACGGTGTCCTAGCTGCTGTCCATAAGGCGATGGCTGAGCTAGACATAGCTCCCGATGAGACGGTCGTCGTCTCAGGTATCGGCTGCTCCTCGCGACTACCTTATTATATGAGTACTTTCGGCTTCCACACCGTACATGGTCGTGGTGCTGCCGTTGCTACGGGTGTCAAGGTGGCTCGTCCCGACCTCACCGTATGGCTGATGTCTGGCGATGGCGATAGCCTCGCTATCGGTGGTAACCACTTCATCCATGCCGTACGACGCAATGTGGATATCAATGAAGTCCTCTTCAACAACCGCATCTACGGACTGACCAAGGGACAGTACTCGCCTACATCGCCTCGTGGACTCGTCACCAAGAGTTCGCCTTACGGCACTGTCGAGGATCCCTTCGAGCCAGCCGAGCTGGTCATGGGTGCTCGTGGCAACTTCTTCGCACGCTCACTCGACGTCGATCAGCCTACGCTCACCGCTTGCCTACTGGCAGGTGCTAAGCACAAGGGCTTTGCAGTCACAGAGGTACTGGTGAACTGTATGATCTTCAACAACGGTGCGCACGCTGCTATCAGCGACCGAGCCGTACGTGCTGACAAGACGATCGTCCTGCAGCATGGCGAGAAGATGCTCTTCGGTGAGGACAAGCAGCGCGGTCTCGTGCTAGACGGCTTCAAGCTGCGTGCTGTGACGATCGGCGAGGATGGCTACACACTCGACGATGTGCTGACACACGATGCGCATGAGCCTAACCCCTTCCTACACATGATGCTTGCCGCTATGAACGGTGCCGATGGGCTCCCCGTCGCTATGGGCGTCATACGTGATGTCGAGGGTCCGACTTACGACTGGGCTGTCCAAGATCAGATCGATCAGCAAAAGGCAAAGAACAAGGTACGCACACTCCGTGAGCTACTCATGACGGAGGATACTTGGGAGATCAAGTAAAGCAATCGTCTAAGCCTACTTCATCACCTGCGTAAGGTGACCAAATAGCGAGGGAGACTCAGCAGTGAGTCTCCCTCACTGTTTCTCTGGCCGTTGGCTCTTGGCCGTTGGCTAGGGTCACTAATGCTCCTAGTGGCACTAGCTCTCTAATCTCTAACTTCTAATCTCTACCCTCTAATCTCTAATTTCGTACCTTTGCGCTATAATCGAGAGAACTGTATGGATTACAATCACCACGACATAGAGCAGTCGGCTCAGCGCATCTGGCAGGATGCTGATATTTATCGGGTAGAGATAGACCGAGACAAGCCTTCGTACTACGTACTCGACATGTTTCCCTATCCCTCGGGAGCGGGACTACATGTGGGGCACCCGCTAGGCTACATTGCTTCTGACATTTACGCTCGCTATAAGCGTCTGCAGGGGTACAACGTGCTGCATCCGATGGGTTACGATGCCTTCGGCCTGCCAGCTGAGCAGTACGCTATCCAGACGAATCGCCACCCTGAAGAGACGACGCGGGTCAACATCGCTCGTTACCGTGAGCAGCTGGACAACATTGGCTTTGGCTTCGACTGGAGCCGTCAGGTGGTCACTTGCGATCCTGAGTACTACAAGTGGACGCAGTGGGCTTTCATACAGCTTTTCCACCATTACTACGACACGGCCACCGATCGTGCCGAGCCTATCGACAAGTTGGTCAAGCATCTCGAGGCGCATGGCACAGAGGGCTGTACCGCTTACAGCAGTACGCCACTGGAGCTAACGGCTGAGGAGTGGCGAGCAGCGAGCGAAGCGGAGCGGTCGGAGTGGTTGATGCACTACCGCTTGGCTTTCCTTGGGGAGAGTGTGGTCAACTGGTGCCCTGAGCTCGGTACCGTCCTCGCTAATGACGAGGTGAGCGACGGCGTGAGCGAGCGTGGTGGCTATCCTGTGGTGCAGCGCAAGATGAAGCAGTGGAGCCTCCGTGTCTCTGCCTATGCGGAGCGTCTGCTGGCGGGTCTGGATCAGCTCGACTGGAGCGATGCGCTCAAGGAGATGCAGCGCAACTGGATCGGTAAGTCGGTCGGAGCGTCGGTCACCTTTAAGGCTAGCACCGCTCGTGGTGAGCTACCTATCGAGATCTTTACGACCCGCCCCGACACACTCTACGGAGTCACCTTCATGGTGCTAGCTCCCGAGAGTAGTCTGGTCGCAGACTTAACTACAGAGGAGCAACGTGAGGCTGTCGAGGCATACCTAGATCGTACGAAGCGCCGCACGGAGCGTGAGCGCCAGGCAGATCACTCGGTGACGGGTGTCTTCACGGGCTCCTACGCACAGCACCCGCTCACGGGTGAGCAGATCCCGATCTGGGTCAGCGACTATGTGCTGGCGGGCTATGGCACGGGCGCTATCATGGCGGTGCCAGCGCATGACTCGAGAGACTTTGCTTTCGCACGGCACTTTGACCTGCCGATACGTCAGGTCGTTTTGCCTCAGGGTGGCGAAGCGTCCGACCCGTCCACTTGGAGCGAAAGCCTCGACAGCAAAGAGGGCGAACTAATCAACTCGTCGCTCCTCGATGGCAAACCAGTCTCCGAGGCGATCGACTATATGTGTCACTACCTCGATGAACACGGTCTGGGCAAGAAGCGGATCAATTACCGTCTGCGTGATGCCATCTTCAGTCGTCAGCGCTACTGGGGCGAGCCGATACCTATATATTATAAGGAGGGGATACCACACACGTTGTCGCTCGACAAGCTCCCCTTGACACTCCCCGAGGTGGACAAGTATCTCCCCACGGAGAGTGGCGAGCCGCCACTAGGGCGTGCTAAGCATTGGTGTACTGAGGAGGGCTATCCCTACGAACTCTGCACGATGCCAGGCTTCGCCGGGAGTAGTGCTTACTACCTACGCTATATGGACCCGCACAATAAGTCTGCGTTGGTCTCTCCCGAAGCTAATAGCTACTGGCGCCAAGTGGATCTCTACATTGGCGGTACCGAGCATGCTACGGGTCACCTGATTTATAGTCGCTTCTGGAATAAGTTCCTCTATGACCTCGGGATCGTCTGCGAGGATGAGCCATTTAAGCGCTTGGTCAACCAAGGAATGATCCAGGGACGCTCTAGCTACGTCTACCGCATCAAGGGGACAAATCAGTTTGTCACCTACTCGCAGCGTGAGCAGTACGATGTGACGCAGATGCACGTGGACATACACTTAGTGCAGAACGACGTACTCGATCAGGAGGCGTTCCGTCAGTGGCGTGACGATCTCCACGACGCCACCTTCATCACTGAGGCGGACGGCAGTTATCTCTGTGGCTCTGCTGTGGAGAAGATGAGTAAGTCAATGTTCAACGTGATCAACCCTGACGAAATTATCGACCAGTATGGTGCCGATACGCTCAGGATGTACGAGATGTTTCTCGGACCTCTGGAGCAGAGCAAGCCGTGGGATACGAATGGCATCGATGGGGTGTACCGCTTCCTCAAGCGTGTCTGGTCGCTCTACCACGACGGGGAGGGGCATCTCGCTGTCGCAGTCGAGGCTCAGGCAAGTCGCGAGGAGCTCCGCACGATCCATAAGCTGATTCAGAAGATCACGCAAGACATCGAGCGACTCTCCTTCAACACCTCCGTCTCAGCCTTTATGATTGCTGTGGGCGAGCTACAGAAGGCGCAGACCACCTCGCTAGAGGTGCTACGCCCCTTGGTGATCCTGCTCTCGCCCTTTGCTCCCCATATCGCGGAGATGCTGTGGCAGGAGATGCGCGCTACATGCAGTAGCGAGACGCTCTCAGCCGAAAGCATAGTTACGGCCGCCTGGCCCCAGTGTGACGAGTCGCTCATCGCTGAGGACTCGGTACGCTATCCTGTCAGCTTCAATGGTAAGGTACGCTTTAACCTTGAGCTCCCCGCCGGTCTCTCCAAGGAGCAGATCGAGGAGCAGGTGCTGGCGCATGCCGATACGATCAAGTGGATCGACGGCAAGCCCCTCAAGAAGGTGATCGTCGTGCCAGGGCGCATTGTCAACATTGTGTTGTAATGATAAAGTCTTCGGGTCCTGTCGTACTTGCGCGGGGCCAAGGGAAGACTATTCCATCTATCTCTAGAAAACAAATCATATAGTATGACTCAAGCTTTAGCAGTTCCCAATAGTAATCGAGCGAAAGCGTGGTACTTCGTCCACGACTTCTTTTTTATCGTACTCGGTGTCTGTCTCTATGTACTCGGCTGGGCGGGCTTCGTCCTCTCGCAGGAGATCGCGACGGGCGGACTAGCCGGTGTTACGACCATCATACAGATCGCTACAAATATCCCCGCCTTTATCCCTTATAACATCATCAACGTCGGGCTACTGATTGTCTCGATCATCTTCTTAGGGTGGCGATACTCCGTCAAGACCCTCATCGGGGTCATCCTGATGGGTATAGCCATTCCTATCGGTCAGGCTCTTTTTGGAGATCCTAATACAGAGGTGTACCACAATCTGAGCCACTGGCTCACAGACAACATACCTAATGTAGGGCCTCTGCTCAGAGAAGAGCGCTTTATGGCGGTTATCATCGGTGGTATCCTGTGCGGTAGTGGCCTCTTTCTGGTCTTCCACGTGAATGGCAGTACGGGTGGTACGGATGTCATTGTATCCCTCTTTAACAAGTACACAACGCTCTCACTGGGGCGCGCTATGATCCTGATCGATGCGACGATCGTGACCACCTCTTACTTTGTCAATGTATATATATCGGGCAAAGATCCACAGCTCGGTGCCGAGCTACTCACCTTTTCGATCGTCGAGGTAGTCTTCTGCGCTATGACGCTCGACTACTGGACCAATAGCAATAAACACTCGATACAGCTCTTTATCTTCAGCAAGAAGTACAAAGAGATCAACGAGGCGATCACCCAGCGCCTGCACCGTGGCTGTACACTCGTGCATGCTGACGGAGGCTACTCGCAGGAGGAGATGCGTATCCTCATGGTAGTCACCCGCAAGGCTCAACTACAGAGCATCAATCGTATTATCAAGGAGATCGACCCCGATGCGTTCGTCTCGGAGGGGACTGTGCATGGGGTCTACGGACGAGGCTTTGACAATCTGAAGTAAAGTCTAGGCCGAGGCGATATGCCCGCAACGAACGGACACAATAAAGCACTGCTCGCTCTATTAGGCTGTATGCTGGTAGGGGGAGTGGTGCTTTACTTATATACCCCCGAGAGCCTGCAGATACCGCGCTGCCCCTTCCTGCAGCTCACGGGGTGGCAATGCCCAGGCTGTGGCTCCATGCGAGGCATTCACGCATTGCTCCATGGCGACTTAGGACGGGTGCTACAGCTCAACGTCCTGCTCATCCCTGGTCTGATCTACTTTGTTCTCCTCGTGCTGTTGGAGCTGACCCGTCCTCATAGTCTGCGAGCTGAAAGACTCTACCGTAGCTTCTCAGGGCGTACTGCCAGTTGGATCATCTTTGCGATCATTGTCGCATGGGGTATAGGTCGTAATCTGATCTAAGACAACTTTAGAGCATTATGCGATGCCTTACGCTTCTTACCCTCGTCCTCTTACTCCTCCTACGCCCTTGTAACTGGACAGTGGCGCAGAGTAACTCATCAGATACACTAGCCCTTTCGCTAGATACGCTAGCTCCTTCGCCCGATCCCCTCAGCGTGCTACTCCCTGGAGCTCTCTTTGCGGCATATCCACTACATCATAGTGATGTAGCTATCCGTACGACTCGTCACTCACTCCTAGGTACTCGCTGGCGTAATCACTACGACGACCACATGCAGTTTGCCTCCTATGGACTACAACTGGCTATGCGCTGTGGTGGCGCCACGGGACGCTCTCGCACATGGGGTGAGATGCTGACAGCCGATGCTATAGGTGCCCTAGGAACCGCCACCATCGTCCTATCAGTCAAAAGTGGGGTACAGCGCATGCGTCCCGATGGATCTACGGCTAATAGCTTTCCCTCGGGACACACCGCGACAGCCTTCCTCGGTGCCGAGCTTTTTAACCTAGAGTATGGTGCCGACTACCCGCTGCTGTCTCATCTGCAGTACCTCTTTGCTACTTCTGTCGCATTCGGACGCATGGCCAATAACCGTCACTGGTACTCTGATGTCCTCTGGGGCGGACTCATAGGAGTTTCGATGGCACATGTGGGCTACCTCATGAGCGATCTCATCTTCGGACGCTACACGCCAGCTGTAGGTCGAGAGATCCCAGACGACTACTTCTACCTATCACTCCTGTGCAGTCGCCACTTGTCGGGCGGTGCTGGCTGTGTCGGCGCGCAGCTTGGCTGGCAGACCGCTTCTCTCAACTATGCTGCAGAGTTCTCACTACGACCTGACAAGGAGCACCCCACACTCCATGGCGATCTCCTTGTGGGTGTGCCCCTCTACCAGTGGCGATACTTAGAGCTGCGACACAGCTATGGACTCGGTATCGGCTACGACAAGGCTGCGGGAGAGCAGAGCTATGCTCATCTGCAGGCAGGTCTCGAGGCCTATCCTCGACTACGCTATCTCGACAAGCTGGGACTCTTCCTCCGGCTCCACTGCGAGCCTTATCGTCAGAGCTACTTGACGCTAGGAGTCTCGCTACGTCATCGCTACTTGTGACCTGGAGGGGGAAGGTAACTCCTCCTCGCTGGCCCTTACGTGCAGCTCATGACAGAGCT
>URKO01000024.1 GCA_900548415.1 uncultured Porphyromonas sp. | reverse complement strand
CACGTGGAGGTTTGGGGTTTTCCACGTGGATATCATTTGTGACTCGGACGCTGTCCGAAATTTCACGAGTAGCAACGTACTACAACGGACGTGCGGGACGTGGCTAGTCGAGACATTTGCGGGAGCCCGTAATCTGAAGTGTTGTAAATGTGGTCTAGGTTGTCTATATTTGCACGCTCGTAGGAGATGAGCTATGGGGCGAGTCGGCGAAGGTGTGCAATAATCTAGCGACACGGCCGTTCTCTCCGATAGGATACTCCTTATTATATATAACCACTGATATAGACTGACTATGTACTGGACGTTAGAATTGGCCTCCAAGCTGGAGGATGCTCCCTGGCCTGCTACCAAAGATGAGCTCATCGACTATGCTCAGCGCTCAGGCGCGCCCATCGAAGTGATCGAAAACCTCGAGGAGATCGAGGACGAGGGCGAGGAGTACGAGACCATCGAGGATATCTGGCCAGACTACCCTAGCAAGGAGGACTTCTTCTTCAACGAGGAGGAGTACTAACTCGCTACTATAGGCCCTGACTCATAATCGGGGAATCTCTGCATAGCTATGAGCTTATGACCACACACCACCTAGGATGAGAGAGACGCGCCCACTACGGATCTGCGCTATACGGCTTGCGCCAAGAGAGCACCAGTCGGAGAGGGGCGTGTGCGCTACGGTGAGGTGGGGGCGTAAGTCTTTCGGGAGGCTCCTGCTATGTCTACTTATCGTGACCTGCTGGCTCCCGATGCGTTCGCTGGCGCAGGTGGACCCGCTTTTCTCCGACTACCGACGGTTGCAGAACTACTACAACCCGGCAGCGATCGGGCTGCAGAAAGATCTGCTCCTGACGGCTGCCTATCATCAGCAGTGGATCGGTATCGAGGGAGCTCCTGCGAACCTTTTTGTCTCGGCTCATACGGAGCAACAGTGGGGCAAGAGCTACCACGGTGTGGGGCTGGTGGTCGTGGCGCAGCGTGCGGGACTCTTTACCCGTACAGAGGCACAAGCGGAGTATGCCTTTCAGCTTCGCTGGAAGGGGGACAAGATCCTCTCTATCGGCACAGGGCTGGGCATGATCAACCTCCTATACGATGGCACTAAGGCACACATACCAGACGGAGGGGCAATGACGCCCAACGACCCTTCGCTGCCACAAACGCCTGTGTCGGGACGTACCTTCGACCTCTCTGCGGGAGTCTTATGGCACACGCCTCGCTACTTCATCGGTGTCTCGGGGCGTCATCTCACGGTGCCGCGCATCACCCTCGATAGGCTTTACTATCAGAAGGTGCCGATACATATCAATG
Source organism: uncultured Porphyromonas sp. (assembly GCA_900548415.1). Classification (GTDB taxonomy): domain Bacteria; phylum Bacteroidota; class Bacteroidia; order Bacteroidales; family Porphyromonadaceae; genus Porphyromonas; species Porphyromonas vaginalis. The sequence goes on along the minus strand of URKO01000024.1, from coordinate 8,122 downwards.
CGGTCTGTGGGTACAATATTACACCACCAGGTGCGTTATTATCGTGGCACCCCTCACTATTTGCCTCGACAAACTTGACGTCGTGGCGGGTGGATGTCAACCTAGATGTGCGCCTTGCGCAGCGATGGGAGGCTGGTCTGATGTACCGACCTTTGCAAGCGGCGGGGCTACGGCTGGGAGCGCTCTTTGGCAAGTGTCACGTGGGTTACCTCTTTGAGATGCCTACGAGTCAGTTGGCGAGGGGCAACTGGGGCAGTCACGAGCTGGTGATAACCTATGCGCTCCCGATGTCTAGCCACAAGAAAGGGACCAACAGCTACAAGAGCATCCGACTCCTTTAGCCCGTACGTCTCACTATTAAATAGAACTCTGAAACAACTTAGAAGCTATGAAAGAAGCTTTGCCGACATACAGCAGTCCGTCCCAGAGCGCGCATGACGCCCGTTCCGTACAAAGGCTTAGGACTAGAATCAGAGCGGGAGCCTTGCCCCTACTAGGTGCTTTGGCACTACTCTTACTCTTCATCTCCGTGCTGAGCATGGTAAGCTGCGCGCCCAAGCGGGGCTCTGGCGTGAGTGCCGAGCTGGTGGGTGTGGGACTCGCCTCGTGGAGTGAGCCAGCGCCCTACGGCATGGTACAGATACCACAAGGACACATCGTGCTGGGCGAGCGTGAGGCGGACACCGTATGGGGCCTCCCCGCAGAGTACCGGGCGATCTCGGTAGATGCTTTTTGGATGGATCAGACGGAGGTGACGAATGCGCAGTGGCGACAGTTCGTCTACTATGTGCGTGACTCGATCGTTCGTGAGCGTCTTGCAGACCCGCTATACGGGGGTAACCCGCTCTACAAGATCACTACAGACAAGTATGGTGACCCCGTCAAGCCTTACCTCGACTGGTCTCAGCCGCTACCCAATCCTAAGCGTGCGCTAGAGCAGGAGCTGGAGGCGATGGAGAGCGTCTACTACACGAACCCCGTGACGGGCGAGCGCAAGCTCGATCCTAAGCAAATGCTCTACAAATACGAGGTCTACGACTACCACGCAGCAGCACTCTACCGCAACAACTTACAAAAGGATGTGCGCGCCAGCAAGGGAGTCCAGGAGCCAGTGATGATCTCTAAGGACACGGCTTACGTCAACGACCGTGGCGAGGTGATCCGTGAGACGATCACACGTCAGCTCGCTAGTGAGTACGACTTCCTCAATACCTACATCGTAGCGATCTACCCCGACGAGACGGTCTGGGTCAACGACTACCCCAACTCTAAGAATGAGATCTACACCCGCACTTACTTCAACCACCCTCGCTACGACAACCACCCCGTGGTGGGTGTCTCGTGGGAGCAAGCGACCGCTTTCTGTCACTGGCGCACGGACAATTACCGCAAGGGGCTGAACCTTCCCGATGGAGCGATTGTACCAGAGTTTAGACTACCCACCGAGGCTGAGTGGGAGTACGCAGCGCGTGCTGGACGAACTAACACAAAGTTCCCGTGGAATAGCGAAGACCTAGACTCGGAGGATGTCTGCTTCTTGGCAAACTTCAAGCCCTTCGAGGGAGACTACGCAGCCGACGGGCAGGTGATTACTTCGCAGGTCAGCACTTTCTCGCCCAATGACTACGGCCTCTACGATATGGCGGGCAACGTGGCGGAGTGGACCAGCTCGAGCTACTTCGTCTCGAGCTACGAGATGATGGACGATGTCAATCCGCAGATGCACTACAACGCAGCTCGCGAGGACAATACGATGCTACGGCGCAAGGTCGCCAAGGGTGGCTCGTGGAAGGACGTCCTCCGCTTCATCAGATCCACACGACGCATCTACGCACCACAAGATGAGGCGCACTCTTACATTGGCTTCCGCTGTGTGCGTAGCATCATCAACAACTCCAAATAAGCAAAGCAACAGACAGCCCTAACGACGGCTTTACCCTTCAGATAGATAGACTCATGGCAAAGAAATATAGACGCTACAAGAATGGACTAGAGATGTATCTCTCTAGTAAGAAAGGGCGCAGATTGCTCAACTTCGCATACAGCTGGGGTGCCGCAGTGGTGATCCTCGGAGCTCTCTTTAAGTTGCTCCACTTCCCCTTCGGCAATGAGATGCTTTTCATCGGTATGATCACCGAGTTCTTCGTCTTCTTCATCTCAGGCTTCGAGCAGCCTGAGGAGCACTATCAGTGGGAGCAAGTTTTCCCCGAGCTAGACTCTAAGAATCCGATGGACAAGCAGGAGATGGAGGCTCGCCGACAGTACCTCCTCCGCAAAGCTCAGGAGGCAGCTGCAGCGCCGGCGCCTACTTACGCCTACCCTGAGGGTCAGCATTACGAGCAGCCTAGCGGTTACGCATCTCAGCCACAAGCTCAGGCGGGCTACGCAGCTCCTGAGGGTGGCTACGGTGCGCCAGCTTCGGAGGTTCAGGTGGAGCGTCTCTCCTCAGCCATTGATCAGCTAGCCAATGCCGCCTCGCAGCTTAGCCGACTGGGCGAGCTGTCTCAGCAGATGACCGATCAGTGGGTCGCTATGCAGCAAGACGGGCGCACCCTCGGTGAGAGCGCCGTCGAGTATCAGATGCAGATGGACACGACCTCGCAGCACTTGGCGCGTCTCAACCAGATCTACGAGTCGCAGCTGGCAAGCATCACAGGACAGGTCGCTACCATTGACCAGATCAACCAAGGACTGGAGCATATTAAGAATATGTACCAAGACTCCGCCATCGACAGCACCACCTTCCGCACGCAAAATGAGCGCTTGACGATGCAGCTCTCTGAGCTGAACCGTGTCTACGCTCGCATCCTAGAGGCGCTGACGGTCAATATGGGTGCACCCGGCATGGCGGGTCGTCCTTATCAGGGAGGCTACGAGCCTAGTTACTACGCTCCACGGCAGGAGTACCCCTCGGCACGGCCTGACTACTACGCATCACAGCCCTACCAAGCACCACGCAATGCGGGCGCACCACAGGAGTCGCAAGAGTAGATAGCTTTTCTCTCCTCATCTACTCGATAGCTATTCAACTAACACAATCTAGGCATTATGGCAGCAGGAAGCAGTGGCAACCGCAATAGACAGAAGATGATCAATCTGATGTATCTCGTCTTCATTGCGATGGTAGCACTCAATGTCTCCTCGGAGGTGCTCTCGGGCTTTGTCCTCGTGGAGCGCAGTCTGACGCACACCATCGAGGGGTCGCAGCAGAGCAATGACAACATCATGAAGGGGCTCTCGACTGCTTATGCCAAAAACCCTAGCAAAGCGGAGCCCTGGTATCGCAAAGGACTAGCGCTCACCGCCTATGCCGACTCACTCTACAACGAGATAGACCAGCTGCGCCTCCTCATAGCTCAAGAGGCAGACGGTAAGGATGCCAATCCCAACGATGTGGCACGCAAGGACGATATGAACGCCCCCACGACCGTCATGCTCAACCCGCTCACACGGCGAGGCGCTAAGCTACGCGAGTCGATCGAGGCCTTCCGCACGTACACCACGCAGATGGTTCGTAGCGACAGCCGTCGTGAGCATATCTCTGAGATGCTCAGCACGGAGCGTTCGGGAGGGCTCAGCTGGGAGCAGCAGATCTTTGAGAATATCCCCACCATTGCCTCGCTCACGATGCTCACGAAGCTTCAGAGCGACATACGCTCCGTCGAGGGCGACGTGCTGAGTGACCTTGTCCAAAACATCGACAGTGGCGACCTCCGCGTCAATAAGATTGCGGCGCAAGTGATCCCACGCAGTCAGCTCGTCATGCAGGGTAGCCAGTACGAGGCGAGCATCGTCCTCTCTAGCTACGACTCGACACGCGTGCCCAAGATTGTGGTCAATGGCACCACACTCCCCGAGAGCGCTGGAGGCATTTACCGTGTCACAGCGTCTAAGGCTGGCACCTTCCCCATCTCGGGCTACATCGAGACGGAGCTGCCCGACGGCACCGCTGTCAAGCAGCCTTTCCAGTCGGAGTACTATGTCACTGAGCCTTTTGCCACGGTTGCTCCTACCATGATGAATGTCCTCTATGCGGGCATCAACAACCCAATTAGTATTGCCGTGCCTGGTGTCCCCTCGCAAAACGTGACCGCCACGATGACCAACGGAACGCTCACCCGCAAAGGCAACAGCTGGACGGCTAAGCCCGCTAAGATCGGCACTCCCGCCGTCATCACCGTTATGGCCAAGCAGGCGGACGGACGAACCACCAAGATGGCCGAGACCTCCCTACGGGTACGAGCACTCCCCGACCCGCTACCTTATATACAGTACACCGATGCCAATGGTGCGACCAAGCGCTTTAAGGGCGGGCGCATCGCCAAGCGTGACCTCCTCACTGCCAACGGTATCGGAGCTGCTATCGATGATGATCTGCTAGACGTGCCCTACCAGGTAGTGCGCTTCCAGCTCCTCTTCTTTGACTCTGTCGGTGGCGTTATCCCCGAGGTGTCCAATGGCCCCACTTTCTCCGCTAGACAGCGAGACAAAATCCGCAATATGGCAAAGGGTAAGCGCTTCTTCGTAAGCGAAGTGACCGCTCGTGGTCCCGACGGCATCGAGCGACAGATCCCAGCCATCGAAGTAATCGTACGATAGTCTTCACAGCTTTAAGAATAGATCCATCTCACTATACTATGCAACGCATTCAGTCTCTACTCATAGTACTCCTGACCCTCACGCTCACACTGACCGCTGAGGCGCAAAACTTTGATCCTTTCTCCGCCACCACGACCGACTCAACACGAGTCGCCACGGAGCAGCCACACCAGCGCCCCACGGCACGTCAGCGACGCGCTCAGCGAGAGCAGGAGCAGGAGACTCAGGCCAACGGTATCTCCATGCGCGCCAAGAACTACGCCGACCAGCAGGTCAAAGATACCGAGGCAGCCCCCTGGCGCCGAGTCGTTTACCGACAGCTCTCGATAGACAGCCTCGCCAATGCCCCCATCTTCCGTCCTGTACGTCCGTCGGGACAGTTGCAGAGCCTCTTCTCGCTCCTCTTCAAGCGCTTCAACGAGGGGAGCATCACCGTCTATGAGTACGAAGACCTCGGCTACGAAAACCTAACGCCAGAGCGACAGATGCGCTTCGAAGACTTCCTCGACCGCTTTGGCATCGTATATGACAAAGACCCCAGCCAGACGGGCAACCGCGCCTTCAAGATTCTCCCCGTAGACATCCCCACGCAGTCCATTCGTAGCTATTACGTCAAGGAGGAGTACTACTACGATGTCAAGACCAGCGACGTGAGCAGTCAGATCGTAGCGATCTGCCCCGTGATGGACGACGAGATATCGATGGAGGGTAGCGTGCGCATACCACTCTTCTGGGTCAAGTACTCCGACCTGCAGCCCTACCTATCGCAGCAGCCCGTCATGCTCTCGACCAAGAACAACGCCACGACCGCCACGATGGACGACTTCTTCAGTCTCAACCTGTACCGCGGACAAATCTCGATGACGCTAGGCGGTGAGACCGCTGAGCTCAACAGCGAGATGAGCGACTCGACAGCCATGGCTGCTCGTCAAGCCTTCAGCAACCAGATCGAGGGCGAGCTACAGCAGTTTGAAGAGAGTCTCTACGGCACCGAGTACACCACCTCTACCACGAGCAATGACGATCTCCAGGAGGCGCGTGACAGCGAGGACGACTCGCAGCTAGACACCGCCCGTGCCCGTCGCTCACAAGAGCTGCGCGAGGGCAAGAGCAACCAGCGCAAAGCGGCCAAAGCGACCAAGGCAAAGAAGAGTACTGCCAAAAAGCGTGCTAAGAAGGCTACCCAAAAAGCAGCCAAAACCGAGCAGCCGAAGCAGTCGAAGAGCAGCTCCACACGCTCCGTACGCAACCGCTTCTAGCCACAGACGCTACAAGCAACTGCTTCTAGTCACAAGCGACTAAGCAACCGCTTCTAACCACAGACGACTAAGTCGCCAACCACACAGCCGAGGGCTGGGTCCGCCACAACGGGCTCAGTCCTCTCTTTGTTTCGTCGCCCTTCCCGTTATCGACCTTCCCGTAGTGAACTGCGTCGAAGGTTAGTTGAGACTGTTGACTTTTGCAACAATCTCAAGTTGCACAGATTCGAAAATTATGTACCTTTGGTAAAACGAACTATCACATATACTCCTATGAACAAGACACTTCTACGCACTTTGCTCTCGCTGCTCCTCTGCCTACCAGCTCTACTACACGCAGAGGGCGACAAAGTCACCCTGCGCACATCAGCTCCCATAGGATCGCAGGTGGCTCTCGCAGTCAATGAGGAGGCGATCATCAGCGATGCGCTGCAGCTAGACCATAGTGGAGTCAATGCTGCGGGCAACGACTGTAACTGGTACAAGGTCATCCGTCAGGAAGTCGAGATCACTGGATCTATAACGATGATCGAGACTACCTCATTCAGACTAGAGAGTCTCAAGATCGAGCAGGCTCCCAATCTAGAAGCCTTCTTCTCTGAGGCGCATGACCGAGGGACACAGACGATCCAAGAGGCGGACTTCTCGATGTGTCCCAACATCACCAAGATCGGCCTACAGATGGCTGAGCTAAAGCAGATCAAGCTCCAGGGCTTGGCGCAGCTATCCCTACTCGGTGTCGGAGGGAACAATCTCTCTGCGCTAGATGTCTCTGGGTGCGACAACCTCAACGTCATAGTTATGCACCGAAACCAGATCAAGGAGCCCGAGATGGGGGCTTTCATCACCTCCCTACCCTCTCGTGTCGACCAGTCGACTGGCTTCGTTGTCGTCATAGACACGGACCCCTCTGTGACGGACGAAGGCAATGTTTGTACAGCTGAGCAGGTGCGACAAGCTAGGGATAAAAACTGGATCATTAAGACGGCAGACTACGAGGAGTACCCTGGCTTTGGATATCAGAAGCACATCTCCGACGAGACGATCCGACTGACCACGACACTAACCATCGGTCAGGGCGACAACTTCATCCCGCTTGGTATAAAGGCCTATCCCGATGAAGACTTTGAGGTCGAGGGAGGCACTTATCACAGTACCGCCAATGGACGTCGCTACTACCTACTAGAGAGTCCTAATCTAGTCATACGTGGCAAGGTGCGCTCGCTGAATTGTGGCGGCACTTACCTGACGCACCTAGACATCAGTGGCAATCCTGAGCTGGAGACCCTCCTATGTGACGACAACGAGCAGCTCCACTCACTCGTCCTAGGGAGTCCTCACAAGCTGAAAATGCTCAACACATCTAATTCACCCGTCGGAGATATAGACTTCGCAGTCCTTCCCGCCCTCGAGTACCTATACTGTAGGAATAGTCAAGTGCCTTCTCGCTCGCTGACATCTCTGACGCACCTCAAAGAGCTAAACTGCTCGGGCAACGCTTGGAGCACGCTAGATCTCTCCAAAGCCACTCAACTCGAAAAGCTATTCGCAGCCGGGTGTGGGCTATTGAAAGTAGACCTCACGCATTGTCCCAACCTTCGTGAGGTACAGGTACATGTCAATTACCTTAGAGAGCTACCTCTGGCTTCTGACAAGCTCTATAGCGTGATCGCTTTCGACAATGAGATCAGCGGAGAGCAGATGACCCACCTAGTAGAGAGTCTCCCGACCTTTGAGGCTGGAACTGATCCCGAGGCTCCAGATCAAGCCGAGTTCATCATATTCCGTACGGACAACGAGCCAGAAGCAGACAAAAACCGCTGTATGGCCTCAGACGTTCAGATCGCTACAGATAAGAATTGGACAGTCCTATCCGTTGATATGGATGACAATAAGTCTCTCTACGCAGGAGTGCAAGGTAATCACATATCGCTCTGCCCGACCGCTGCGGTATCTCTCTACGTAACCCCTGAAGCAGTCCGCATAGAGGGCATTCCACACGGAGAGACCGTCACGCTGTACGACTTGTCGGGCGTGCAGGTATATCGTGTAGCGGCCAGCTCAAGCGCAACCATCATCAGCACCGACGCCATCCCCTCAGGCGTTTACTACCTATCTGTCGGTGAGGAGATCGTTCCTCTTATCCTAAGATAAAGCACCTCGCCAAGGCGAAGAGTTCTGGAGCAGAGGGCTGGGTCCGCCACAACGGGCTCAGCCCTCTCTTTGTTTCGTCGCCCCTCCCGTCGCCCCTCGTGAGCAACTCC
>URKO01000023.1 GCA_900548415.1 uncultured Porphyromonas sp. | reverse complement strand
AAAGTTGGTTCCTCTTTTGGAACTAAAAAGTTCCAAGGGAGGAACTCTTTAGTTCCAGCGGAGGAACTTTTTAGTTCCAGCGTTGGAACTTTTCGGTTCCAAGGTAGGAACCATTCATCGGACAGCCCTGTTTTCGTATCTTTGTCCCGTAAGGCGGAGACTGCAGGTGTGGTCTCGTCGCTACATTTACTGCATAACGAAATAGGCGTATCCTCGATGAATACACATCAACGACAGTTAGCGTGGTGGCTCTACGGCGGGCTAATGCTCATCTTTGTGGCACTCTTGTGGTGGGCCGCTGCTACTGATCAGGCTATGACTGGCCCTTCGGAGGCTCTCGTCACGGCTCCTGTAGCTACGACCGAGTCCCTGAGCGAAGCTCCCGAATTGCCCACCCTTTCGCCTGCGGGTGAGGCTTCGCCGTGGCAGTCGTTTGTGAGTTCAGTCCGTGCTCATGCAGCCTCAGACATAGGGATGTTGCTGATCCAGTTGGTCGTCATCCTGCTCGTGGTACGTGTCGTCGGGTGGATCTTCGCACGACTGCACCAGCCGACGGTCATCGGAGAGATCCTAGCTGGTATATTGCTCGGCCCGAGCTTGCTGGGAGCCGTTTGGCCAGAAGCGATGGAGACGCTCTTCCCTGTGCACAGCCTGGGCAATCTAGAGTTGCTCAGTCAGTTCGGACTGATCCTCTTCATGTTTACCATAGGTATGGAGCTGCGTATGAAAGACCTCAAGGGTCAGGCGCAGCAAGCTTTCATCATCAGTCAGTCGGGGATTATCTTTCCCTTTATCCTAGGCATCCTCCTCACTTATGGGCTGTACAGTCGCCCTGAGCTACTGAGCGAGGGGAGTAGCTTCTTGTCGCTCGCTCTCTTTGTGGGCATCTCGCTCAGCATCACCGCTTTCCCCGTCTTGGCGCGCATCATCCAGGAGCGCTCGCTCTCGCATAGTCATCTAGGACGCTTGGCACTCTCGACCGCAGCCATGGGAGACATCGTGGCGTGGCTCATGCTGGCGGCCATCATGGCGGTCAGCCAGGGGGGGAGCTTCACGAGTGCCCTCTACAATATGCTCTTCCTCGCGCTCTATCTGGCGGCCATCTTTGGCATCTTGCGACCACTCTTCGGACTCCTCGGGCGGCGTGTGAGACATCGTGAGGTACTCTCCAAGTCGCTCATGGGGCTCATCTTCATCCTTCTCATGGCGAGTGCCTACTTCACTGAGATCATGAGTATGCATGCGCTCTTTGGTGCCTTCATGCTGGGGCTGGTCATGCCTGAGAACCTAGACTTCCGAGTGATTGTCAAGGAAAAAGTCGAGGACCTAGCACTTTTGCTCCTCCTGCCGCTCTTCTTCGTGAGCTCAGGTTTGCGTACAGAGCTGGGCTTGGTCAATACGCCTCAGCTGTGGGGCCTCTTCCTGATCTGTACGCTTGTAGCGGTCATTGGCAAAATGGGTGGCACCTACCTAGCGGCACGAAGCTGTGGCATACAGCGCCGCGAAAGCCTTTACCTAGGGGCTTATATGAACACCCGAGGGCTGATGGAGCTGGTCGTACTGCGCATCGGACTGGACCTAGGAGTCCTCTCGACCGTCCTCTTTACCATCCTCGTGATGATGACGCTCGTGACGACTGTCATGACCGCCCCAACGCTGCAACTGATCGACTGGCTCCTCAAGAAAAAGAAAACACCGCAAAGCCGGGAGCATACGACAGGTCAGGTGCTCATCTCGTTCGGTCGTGCTGAGACGGGCGTGACGCTCTTAGAGTTCTTCCATAGGCTTTGTGGTGGCACCTCTCCACAGGTGGCCTGTACGCTGATGCACGTCACCACCGATACGGACATTAGCACCATCGATGCGGACCACTACTACGCCAGTAGCTTTGCAGCTCCGATGGAGATGGCCAAGCAGCTAGACCTCTCCGTAGAGCGTAAGTATGAGATTGCGGAGTCGGTCCCTGAGGCGGTTCTCTCGCACGCTAATCATATCCAGAGCAACCTGCTCCTCCTCGGAGCGAGTGTCAACCTTTCGCAAGACAAGAAAGACCGCGACCTAGTCGCCTATAGTGATAAGCTCACCCGCCGGTGGAAAGTTATGACTGGTCGCCGTCGTCAAGCTAAGAAAGAGCAGAACTCGCACTCCTTTGAGGAGATTATTGCCACTTTTGCTCACGAGGCGCCTTGCTCGGTGGGTATCTATGTGGACAATGGTCAGACGCCGATCGCACATCCGCTCGTGTTGATGCAACGACCTGAGGATCGGGAGCTGCTACTCGTTGCCGAGCAGGTGACGGAGCATGCTGATAGTCCGATCACGCTGATGCCGCTTTCGTCGCATCTCGCCAAGCCTGCGACAGAGCTCTCGGCTCGTGTGTCGTGGAGTGGGGAGAGCTTTGCTGAGCAGGTCGATCTGAGCGGTTACGACTTCGCCTTCATCGCTTACGATGCGTGGGCAGCCCTCACGCCAGCACAGCAAGAGCTGCTCCAGCAGTTGCCCTCTTACCTCATTCTAGACATTGACGAGGCGACCATCGAGTTGCCGACGATACATCGCCCTACTACGGGAGCCGTCTCTTACCTTGGAAAAGTCTCTTAACTATGAAACGTCAGAGAGGTACTCCTCGCCAAGCAAAGCAAAAGCAGACCACGCCACTCTGGGCGCAGCAAGACTCGTGGCTCGCACCTTACTATGAGACGATAGAGGCGTGGCAAAGCTACATCGCAGCGCGTCGGCAGCTCTTTGTCGGCTCGCAGAGCCTTTCTAGCTGGGCGTGCGGACACCTTTACTTTGGGCTGCACCGCACCGAATCGGGGTGGACACTGCGTGAATTTGCGCCAGCGGCTCAGGCGGTCTACCTGCTTTGCGACGCTAACCAGTGGCGTAAAGATCCGAACTATCGATTTGTTGCCAATGAGGAGCGACTAGGTGAATGGCTCCTCGAGCTACCCGCCACAGCACTACACCATCTAGACTACTACAAGCTCCTTATCTGCACCGATGATGAGGAGCTAGAGCGGATCCCGGCTTACGCACATTATGTGGTGCAGGACCCGCGTGACTATAGCTTCTGCGCTCGTGTTTGGGCTCCCGAAGAGCCTTATCTGATGCAGGTACCAGCACCTCAGCGTCCCGATACCTTGCTCATCTATGAGTGCCACATAGGGATGAGTGGCGAGGAGATGGGCGTGGCGAGCTACGAGCAGTTTCGCACGGAGCGACTCCCCTACATCGTCTCGGCGGGCTACAACACGCTCCAGATCATGGCGGTGCAGGAGCACCCGTACTATGGCTCGTACGGCTATCACGTCTCCAACTTCTTTGCTCCGTCTAGTCGCTTCGGTACGCCCGACGACCTCAAGCGCCTGGTCGATGAGGCGCACGCCTTGGGGCTTTACGTCATTATGGACTTAGTTCACTCTCATGCCGTGCGCAACGAAGCTGAGGGTTTGGCGCGCTACGACGGCACGCGGACGCTCTTCTTTCACGAGGGGAGCCGTGGCGAACACCCGCAGTGGGACTCGCTCTGCTTCGATTACGGCCGTGGTGAGGTGGTACACTACCTCCTCTCCAATTGCCACTATTGGCTCACAGAGTACGGCTTCGACGGCTTCCGCTTCGACGGGGTCACCTCGATGCTTTACGAGGATCACGGCTTGGGGCGACCTTTCCTCACCTATGAGGACTACTACAATGGCAACGTAGATCGAGATGCGCTGACCTATCTGACGCTCGCCAACGAACTTATCCATGCTGTCAAGCCCGCAGCGACCACCATTGCCGAGGAGGTGAGCGGACTGCCGGGATTGTGCGAAAGCCGAGCCACAGGCGGCTACGGCTTTGACTACCGATTAGCGATGAATGTGCCGGACTACTGGATCAAGCTGATCAAAGAGCAGCCCGACGAAGCGTGGAATCCAGAGAATATGTGGTACGAACTGCGCAATCATCGTCCTACGGAGCGAACGATCTCCTACGCTGAGAGTCATGACCAGGCACTCGTCGGAGACAAGACTATCATCTTCCGACTCATCGATAGCGACATGTACTGGCACATGCAGCAGAGCGACTACAACGATCGGGTGATGCGTGGCATAGCGCTCTGCAATATGATCCGTCTGATGACCTTCGCCACGATGTGCGGTGGTTATCTCACCTTCATGGGCAATGAGTTTGGACACCCCGAGTGGATCGACTTCCCTCGTGAGGGCAATGGCTACTCTTACCAGTACGCTCGTCGTCAGTGGTCACTACAGGCTAATGACTTACTGCGCTACAAGCAGCTAGCGCACTTTGACAAAGGGATGCTCTCGCTCTGTAGCTTGACGCCCCGCTTTGCAGAACTCTCGGACTACTGCTACCACAGCCACACGGAGCGGCAGGTGATCGCCTTCATGCGAGGTGACGACTACCTCTTTGCCTTCAACTTTAGCCCTACGGAGAGCTATACCGACTATCCCATCGAGGGCGTACCAGCGGGGCAATACGAGCTACTCCTCGACAGCGATGCAGTCGCCTGCGGAGGCTTCGGACGTATCGATGCCAGCGTCACGCACCACTCCCGCACCACCGCCGAGGGTGGCACCGAGCTGCGACTCTATCTGCCCTCCCGCTCAGCGCAAGTCTACCAGCGCAAGCCGTAATAGCGGCAAAACAATACGAGTAACGATTTGTAGGGACGCTCGGTCGAGCGTCCGTTGTCGAATGAAAGTTACAGCATCGTAACCTTGGACACAACGGACGCACGATCGTGCGTCCCTACAAATCGTTACTCGTTATTTATACGTGAGTTTTACTTCTCGAACTCGATGTCGATGTCGAAGGACTCATGCCAGGGCAGTCCCTGACGAGCCACCTCCTCGAGGAAGGGATTTGGGTCAAACTGCTCGACGTTGAAGACGCCAGCGCCACCCCACAGACCCTTGGCGAGCATCAGTGCGCCCGTCGTAGCGGGGACACCCGTCGTGTAGCTGACACCCTGCGTGCCGGTCTCACGGTAGGCTGCTTGGTGAGAGCAGTTGTTCCATATATAATAGGTGCGCTCCTTGCCATCCTTGACGCCACGGATGCGGCAGCCGATAGAGGTCTCGCCCGTATAGTTCTCGCCCAGCTCCTTAGGATTGGGTAGGACAGCCTTGAGGAATTGGATCGGCACGATCTCCTGGCCATTGTAGTTGATCGGCTCGATGCTCGCCATACCAATGTTTTGGATCACCTCGAGGTACTTGAGATACTCCTCACCGAAGGTCATCCAGAAGCGCGCCCGACGTATTGTGGGGAAGTGCTTGACGAGCGACTCCAGCTCCTCATGGTAGAGTAGGTAAGACTCGCGCACGCCGATGCCTGGGTAGTGCAGCGGACGATGTATCTCCTGAGGCTCCGTCTCGATCCACTCGCCCTCGTGGTAGTACTTACCCTTTTGGGTGATCTCACGGATATTGATCTCTGGATTGAAGTTGGTCGCAAACGCCTTGTGGTGGTCACCACCATTGCAGTCCACGATGTCGAGGTCGTGTATCTCGTCAAAGTGATGCTTGGCAGCGTAAGCGGTGAAGATACTGGTCACGCCTGGGTCAAAGCCACACCCTAGGACGGCAGTCAGCCCAGCCTCCTTAAAGCGGTCGTGGTAAGCCCACTGCCAGCTGTACTGATACTTAGCCTCGTCAAGGGGCTCGTAGTTTGCCGTGTCGAGGTAGTTGACGCCCGCCTTGAGACACGCCTCCATGATGGTGAGATCTTGGTAGGGGAGTGCTACGTTGATGCAGATGTCTGGGCGGAAGCTTTCGAAGAGCTTCACGAGCTGCTCTACATCGTCCGCATCCACCTGTGCGGTCTGGATCTTGACGTTTTGTATCTGTGCTGCGATAGCGTCACACTTAGACTTAGTGCGGCTCGCCAGCATAATATCGGTAAAGGTCTCAGCATTCTGAGCCACCTTGTGAGCTACTACGGTGCCTACGCCACCAGCTCCGATGATGATCACTCTTGTCATAGAGGTTGTATAGTTAAAAGCGTTAGAGATTCATGAGGTTTACGGTAGCTACGCCGACCATCCTTTGCGGCTGCTCAAGCGTCGTCGCTACTTTGCCCTGCCAAAGATACGAAAAAGAAGTTAGAGACTAGAGGTTAGAGATTAGAAGCTACTTTCTGGCATCACTAGCCACTAGCCAGTAGCTGATATCTTTTTATTATCTTTGTGGTATAATCAGTAGATAGGAATCATATATGAAGTTTACCGTCAATAGCAACGAGCTCTCCACGCTCTTGCAAAATGTAGGGCGCCTTGTCCCTGCAAGCAATGTCTCTATGCCTGCACTGGCCAACTATCTCTTTGAGGTAACTCCTGAGCGGATCTCCGTGACGGGAGGCGATACGATGATGCGCTCGACTGGTGTGATCGCTCCGCTGGAGTGTGATGGCGAGATGCACTTTCTCATAGCTCCCACACCACTACTGGACTATATCAAGTCGCTCCCTGTACAGCCACTGACCATGGAGATGCAGACGACCGAAGAGGGCGCGCGCTTTATCCACCTGATCCACTCGACGGGATACCTAGACATACCCATCGGCGACGCGGATCTCTACGTCTCTAGAGAGTCTCCCGAGGATACCGAGGGGGCTGCGATGATGAGTATGAATAGCTCTAGCCTCCTGGCTGGTATCTCGGCGGTTCTACCGGCTGCCTATCCCGACACATCGCGTGAGCAGCTACATGGCGTGCACTTTGTCATGCTCACGGACCGTCTAGAGCTCTGCGCGACGGACAATGTGCAGCTCGTACGCTACATAGACTACGATGCACGGATCGTCGAGAAGGAGGGCGAGGTAGCACAAGCTTCGCTGAGGGATCCGAGCTTCACGCTCCCGATCAAGGTTTCTAGCTTCCTACAGTCTATCCTACCGAACTTTGCCAATGAGGAGGCACTCGTCATATTCAATAATAAGCAGGCGGAGGTGCGCTTCGGCACTTACAATGTGGTTTCGCAGGTGAGTGTGCTGGACTTCCCCAACTACAATGGGCTACTTCCCGATGCGATGACCTATATGATCGAGATCGACGGACAAGTTTTGCAGCGTGCCACGACTCGTGTCAACTATCTGAGCAATATTGTCGGGCTAGGTGCCGACTCAAGCTTGCTCTGTATCACCTTCGAGGAGCATGCGATGGTGATGAAGGGAGGCTTCTACGCACAGGGTGCGAATACGCCTGGTGTCGATGTCGAGGAGCGTATCCCCGTGGACTATCCCGAGCAGATGGAGGGGATGCAGATCACCTTCAAGACGAACACCTTCATCAAGTTCCTCAAGGCGTTCAATGCGGAGAGCTTGCAGCTACACATTACCAATGCTACGCAGCCGATCATGATCACACCGACCAAGGTGGCTGACCAAACGGATCTGAGAGGTATCACAGCTCCCGTACGTATCTAAGGACATCGAATTCGCATAGACTATGAAGTTACAGCTGGATCGTCCGCTAGTCTTCTTTGACATAGAGGCTACGGGACTAGATATTACGAATGACCGTATCGTCGAGCTAACCATTCTCAAGCTGATGCCCGATGGAGAGCGGATCGTGCGGACACGACGCTTCAATCCGGAGATGCCTATCCCGGCCGAGAGCACAGCGATACATGGCATCACAGACGAAGATGTGCGTGACTGTCCGCCCTTTAGAGCTTGTGCTAAGAGCTTAGCGGAGCTGATCGATGGATGCGACCTGGCGGGTTACAACTCGCAGCGCTTTGACCTGCCGATGCTCGGGGAGGAGTTCCTCCGTGCTGGGGTGGAGGTGGACCTGCTCTCTAGGCAACATATAGACGTGCAGACGATCTTTCACAAGATGGAGCCTCGCACACTCGAGGGCGCTGTGCGCTTCTATTGTCATCGTGAGCATATCGGAGCGCATGGTGCTGAGGCAGACACGATCGCTACGCTCGATGTGCTACTGGCACAGCTGGAGAAGTATGGCGACGCACTGCCAAGCAGTGTCAAGGAACTCTCCGACCTGACCACTTATCATCGCAATGTAGACCTCGCTGGGCGCATTGTGCGAGACGATAACGATGTGCCGGTCTTTAACTTTGGCAAGCACAAGGGACGCTCTGTCGAGGAGGTTCTACGCGAAGAGCCCGGCTATCTCAGCTGGCTACTACAAGCGGACTTCTCACGAGATACAAAGCGTCAGTTCCTCCTGATCAAGGAGCAGATGAAGCCTTAGAGCCGTCACGCCACACGAGAGATAGCCATGCGCTTACAGAATAAGCATATAGTCGTAGGAATCACCGGCGGAATAGCCGCCTACAAGAGTGCCTCGCTCGTACGCCTGCTGATCAAGGAGGGTGCCGAGGTGCAGGTGGTTATGACGCCTGCCGCTAAGGAGTTCATCACGCCGCTGACGCTTGCCACGCTCTCGCAGCATGCGGTGGTCTCAGACTTCTTCGACCGTCGGGACGGTTCGTGGCATAGTCACGTGACGCTGGGCACTTGGGCTGACCTGATGATCATAGCTCCCGCCACGGCTAGCACGATCGGTAAGATGGCGCACGGCATTGCCGACAACATCCTCGTGACCACTTACCTAGCGATGCGAGCTCCCGTGCTGATCGCCCCTGCGATGGATCTAGACATGTGGTCTCACCCGACGACCGCCCGCAATCTGGAGATACTGGCGCAGGACGGTGTCGCACAAGCGTTGCCCGCCGAGGGCTTTCTCGCTAGTGGACTGACCGGGCGGGGACGTATGCAGGAGCCAGAGGAAATCTTAGAGCAGGCGGTCGCAATGCTCACCGCTAAAGCGGAGAAGCTACCCTTAGCGGGGGAGTGCGTCACCATCACAGCAGGACCTACCTACGAACCGATCGACGATGTGCGCTTCATAGGCAACCATTCGTCGGGACTGATGGGTATCTCGCTGGCGGAAGCTTTGGCACGTCAGGGTGCCGAGGTACATTTGGTCTTAGGTCCAACGCATCTACGTTCCACCAACCCGCAGATTGTCGTACACCCCGTGATGACTGCCGAAGAGATGCTGGCAGCAGCTCAGGAGACCTTCGGGCGTAGCTCGATAGCGATCTTTGCAGCGGCAGTGGCTGACTACCGACCCGAGGAGCGCGTGTCAGGAAAGATCAAGAAGGAGCGTCGTGGCGGGGAGCAGATGCAGCTCACGCTGACGCAAAATCCCGACATAGCAGCGACTCTTGGAGCGCAGCACCGTGCAGGGCAGTACTTAGTAGGCTTTGCTCTGGAGACCTCTGTGGATACAGCCGCAGCTGAGGGTAAGCTGCACAACAAACATCTCGATGCGATCGTGCTGAACTCGACGAGCGATGCGGGTGCGGGCTTTGGAGTTCCGACCAATAAGGTGCTAATCCTAGACAAAGCGGGCGCTCGGTGCGACCTGCCATTAGAGAGCAAGGCGGTCGTGGCGGAGCAGATCGTAGACTTCGTGCTCAAGCATCGCACACAGCTCGTTTAGTCTTATGAAGCTCGATCAGATGAAGCGTTTTCTCCTAGCCTTAGTGAGACTGTTGCAAAGGTCAACAGGCTCACAATCTTGCTTGCAAGATTGTCCTGACTTTGCAGAAAGGATGAAGCGCAAGGCGCTGAGGGTGAGGTCTGAAG
>URKO01000022.1 GCA_900548415.1 uncultured Porphyromonas sp. | reverse complement strand
CTCACAAACTCTTACTTTATCTACCTGACTAGGGGGTTCGCCCCCTAGTCTTTTTTTGAGCTAACTATCAGTACCACTTGGGTGAAACTCTAGTTTCATACCAAGGAAACTTTAGTTTCATACCTGGGTGAAACTCCAGTTTCATCGGAGGGAACTGTTCGTTTAGCGGGAAGTTAACCTCCGTTCAGCGGTTAATTTGTATCTTAGCAACGCAGAGAGGACTATCCTCAAGACCGCTCGTCACCTCGCTAGAGTACGCTTATCTCTGGCGGCATCGAGGAGCGATCGCATCATAACTCCCAAGTAATTTACTATCTATGAGTTATCTCAAGTTTGACCGCACGACACTTTCTAATCTAGACCGCTCGCTACAGCTGGAGCATATACGCTCTAACCGTGGGGGAGCCTTCAACTGTACGACCCTCGTGGGGTGCAACACGCGCAAGTATCACGGTCTCCTCGTGGTGCCGCTGCCTCACCTGAGCCAGCACAACCACATCCTCCTCTCGTCGCTAGACGCGACGGTGATACAGCATGGGGCGGAGTTTAACCTCGGGGTGCATCTCTACGGCGATGGCACGGTCTATCCCAATGGTCACAAGTACATACGAGAGTACAACATAGACAAGATGCCCCGCACGATATACCGCGTGGGCGGGGTGGTCCTGCAGCGAGAGTCAATCTTCTGCCACTACAAGAATCAGGTGATTATCAAGTTTACGCTCCTCGACAGTCACAGCGAGACCACTCTGCGGTTGCGCCCTGTGGTCGCCTTTAGGGATGTGATCCTCCTATCGCATGAAAACGATACGGCCGACACGACCGTCTACCCAGTCGGCACGACGAGTGTGCGCACCTGTCTCTATGAGGGTTATCCCGATTTATACATGCAGGTGGATGCCCCCTCACATTGGGTCGATGAGGGGTACTGGATCAAGAACCTGCACTACCCTAAGGAGCAGATACGAGGGTACGAAAGTTGCGAAGACCTCTATTCGCCTGGCTACTTTGAGATGGATCTGCGCAATGGCGAGTCGGTCTACTTCACCGCACAGCTAGAGGAGGTGGACGTAACTACGCTGCCGGCGCTCTTTGACTCAGAGGTGGCGCATCGCAAGGCGCGGGTAGATCTGCGGAGCTGTCTGCGCAACGCTTGTAGCCAGTTTTACTATAAACCAGAATCCAATAGACACTACATCCTCGCGGGCTTCCCATGGTATGGGGTGCGGGCGAGGGACGAGATGGTCGCTTTGCCTGGTTGCTCGATCTATAGCGATCATCCGGAGCGCTTTCACAATGTGATGAGCACCTTCATACGGAGCAGCATCAACTTCATCAAGCAGATAGAGCTGCCACTAGATATGGAGGGGGTGCGCGACCCCGACGTCGGGCTCTGGGCGATACGTGCTATACAGCTCTTCCTCGCTGAGTATCCAGACGATAGCCACCGCTCCTTCTACCTAGACTTCGTAGGGCGCATCATCGACTACTACCTGAGCGACCGTCACCCGATCCTGCGCATCGAGCCAAACGGGCTGCTCTATGCCGAAGGTAGTGGCACGCCTCCAGTCACCTGGATGGACTCAACGATAGCGGGGCAAGCGGTCGTGCCTCGGCGGGGCTATCTGGTGGAGGTCAATGGCTTGTGGTACAATGCGCTCTGCTTCTACCGTGAGGCTCGTGGTGGAGAGAGCTTTCCCGAGGAGCTGGCGAGCGTGATCGAGCGCTTGGGACCAGCCTTCGAGCAGACTTTTGTCAATCCCTACGGCTACCTATATGACTACGTCACCAAGGAGGGCTATCGTGAGCGGGCTGTCCGTCCTGATATGCTGATAGCTATCTCGCTACCGTTCTGCCCGCTGAGCCGTGCTAAGCAGCGACAAGTGCTAGGGATCGTGACCTCTGAGCTACTCACGCCAAAGGGCATTCGCTCGCTGAGCCCCCGCAGTGAAGGTTATGTGGAGCAGTGCAGCGGGCTTCAGGAACAACGGGAGCATGCTTACTACAATGGCTCTGCGTGGCCGTGGCTACTGGGTGCCTACACGGATGCCTATCTGAAGATCAATGGGCGTAGCGGTGTGACCCACCTAGCGCGCCTACTCGGGGATATACAGGATGAGCTACAGCATCACGGCATCTCGACACTGAGCGAGCTATACGACGGCAACCCGCCCTACGACAGTCACGGCGGTATCTCCTTTGCGATGAGCTGTGCGGAGGTCTTGCGCGCCTTGGTGACCCTCGAGCGGTACAACAGCGAGGAGACCCCTCTGGCTAACTACCTATACTATACAACCAGCAACGAAGAGCGTCCTACAAGATGAGAGTATTGATGTACGGGTGGGAGTTTCCCCCACACATTTCGGGAGGGCTAGGCACGGCTAGCTACGGCTTGACCAATGGTATGGCCGAGCAGAGCGATATGGATATAACCTTTGTCGTGCCTAAGCTGTATGGCGATGAGGATACTTCGCACATTACGCTGGTTGGCGCTGACCGCACGCCGATCGTTTACCATGATCATAGTGCCGAGTACCTGCGCTCACGGCTACACAATGAGGCGGAGGTGAACTACTACCAGGCTGCTAGAGAGCATATCTACGATGACTTCCGCTATCGCTGTCCCAACGACTTGGGCTGTTTGGAGTTTAGTGGAGCTTACCCGGACAACCTGCTGGAGGAGATCAACAACTACTCAATCGTGGCGGGCGTCATAGCGCGGACGGTGCCGTGCGACATCATTCACTCGCACGACTGGCTCACCTACCCTGCGGGGATTCATACGAAGATGGTGACAGGAAAGCCACTGGTAATCCATGTGCATGCGACCGACTTCGACCGCAGTCGTGGCAATGTCAATCCGCAGGTCTATGCGATCGAGCGACAAGGGATGGACTACGCAGACGCTATCGTCTGTGTAAGCAACCTGACCCGACGAACTGTCATCGACAAGTATGGTCAGAGCCCGGACAAGGTCTTTACCGTTCACAATGCTGTCGAGCCACTTAGTCCTGAGCTATTAGCTTTGCCCAATAAGCAGCATACGGGCGACAAGGTGATTACCTTCCTGGGGCGCATCACCATGCAAAAGGGGCCTGAGTACTTCGTCGAGGCGGCCCACAAGGTGCTACAGCATACCGACGGGATCCGCTTTGTGATGGCG
Organism: uncultured Porphyromonas sp.; assembly: GCA_900548415.1. GTDB lineage: Bacteria > Bacteroidota > Bacteroidia > Bacteroidales > Porphyromonadaceae > Porphyromonas > Porphyromonas vaginalis. The sequence continues at coordinate 6,504 of URKO01000022.1, read as the reverse complement.
GGCAATGGCGATATGATGGACAAGATGATCGACCTCGTGGCTCGCAAGCGTATAGCCGACCGCTTTCACTTCACCGGCTTCCTGCGAGGACAGCAGGTCTATGAGATGCTTCGCTCGAGCGATGTCTACGTGATGCCCTCGGTGTCGGAGCCTTTTGGCATCTCACCGCTAGAAGCTATGCAGTGTGGCGTGCCGAGCATTATCTCCAAGCAGAGTGGTTGCGCCGAGATCCTGCGCTACGCGATCAAGACCGACTACTGGGACGTGGACGCTATGGCCGACGCTATGCACGCTCTCGTCTCCTATCCGACGCTCCACGAGCATCTCAAGCAAAAGGGTATCGAGGAGGTCAACAATATCGTCTGGAGCAAAGCTGGACTGCGCCTCAGAGCTATCTATGACCGACTTGTATAACCCCCTTTGACAAACGACTTCTCCACCTTCCTATGATACAGATTATACTTCACTTCTACCTACACCAACCGTTTAGGCTCAAGAGCTACCCATTCTTCAATATCGGTAGCGACCACTACTATTACGACGACTTTGCCAATGAGGAGATACTGCGTCAAGTGGTAGACCGCTCCTATAGACCAGCTCTCGAACTGATCGAGCAATTGATCGAAGCGCATCCCGACTTTAGAGTTGCTCTCACGCTCTCTGGCTCGGTGCTGACGCAGATGGAGCTACACACACCAGACATGATCCAGCTGCTCAAGCGACTGGTCAAGAGTGGGCGCATCGAGATACTCGGCGAGCCGATCTCGCACGGACTCTGCGGGCTGTACGATGAGGAGGAGTATGCGAATCAACTGCGCATGTACCGTACCCGTATCAGTTCGCTCCTTGGGGTCTCTCCCGTGACGCTCTCCAATCCAGAGCTGATCTACAGCGACCGCATCGCACAGATAGCCCACAGCCAAGGGTACAAAGCAATCGTCACCGAGGGCGCCAAGCACCTCCTAGCGTGGAAGAGTCCTAACTACCTGTACAACGCTACGACCGAGGGAGTATCTCTCCTGATGCGTCACGCAGAGCTCTCCGATGCAATCGCTCACGACTTCGCACGATACGACAGTCCGCTCTACCCCTACACGACGGAGCGGTTCTTTGCGACGCTGGAGGCTGAGCAAGGTGACTATGCTTTAGTCTCTCTGCCTCTAGAGACACTCGGATCTGTATGGAGCCGTGAGACGGGCATCTTTGAGTTCCTCCGAGCTCTTCCCGAGCAGGGTTCTAAGCGTGGCTTCACCTTTACCACGCCCCAAGAGATTGCCACGCACTGCACCCCGCAAGACACCATCCAGGCGACCTATCCGGTGAGCCGTATGGGCGAGGAGCGAGACACTTCGCTATGGACAGGCAATGAGCTACAGCAATGTGTCATACAGAAGCTCGAGGAGTGGGGCGAGCGCATACGTCTCTCACGAGACCAGCGACTACTGGAGGACTGGATCAACTTGCAGGGCTCCGACCACCTTTTCTACATGACCACTAAGTTGGGCGGTCCAGGCGCATTCTCGCCCTACGAGACGCCTTACGCCGCTTTTACCAACTATATGAACGTCCTGAGCGACTTCCTCCTCCGTGTCTCTGCCGAGTATCCCACCTCTATGGGCAATGAAGAGCTCAGTGCGCTCCTGCAGACGATCGAAAACCAAAACAAAAAGATAGCTCAGCTGGAAGCTCAGCTGGCTAAGTAAACCAAACCTACCCGACTCCTTATATATATGACCGCAACCACGCCTCAGGCGACAGCACTGCTAAGCAAACTCTTTACCGCTCCCGAGACTCCGTACGGGAGCTTCCCCTTTGATCAGTTCTTCGACCTCTCCTCCGCCACTGCCATAGCGCAGACGATGGATACCTTCCGCACGGCTATGCAGGAGGCGATCACGCTGCATCGTGCGGAGATAGATGCGATTACGGCACAACGCGATCCAGCCACCTTTGACAATACGATCCGTCGCTTCGAGGAGAGTGGCGAGGCACTGGAGGCGGTCACGGCAGCCTTTTACAATCTGCTCTCAGCCTACTCTTGTCCCGAGATGATGCAGCTCTCGGAGACCTTCTCCGATTGGCTCAGCAAGCTGTCGACGGATACGCTCCTCAACGAGGCGCTCTTCGCCCGCATTCGCTCCGTCTATGACCAGCGCGAGGAGCTGCACCTAGACGAGATCGACCTGCGCCTCCTGACCGAGAGCTACGAGGGCTTTGCGGACAATGGCGCGTTGCTCGTTGGTGCCGAGCGAGAGCGTTTTAGAGAGATCAATGAGCAGCTCAGTCAGTTGACCACACGCTTTGCGCAAAACAAACTTTGCGACGAGGAGTCCTGGACGCTCTTCGTGCCTGCTGACGAAAGCGACCGCCTACGTGGCTTGCCTCAGCAGATCCTAGACGATGCCCAGGCGAAGGCACGCACCGCCTCCGAAGCGCATGGCGAGGGTTACCTCTTTGACCTCTCCGCTCCGCATGTAGGTGCCATCATGAAGCATTGTGCCGACAGAGAGCTACGCTATAAGATGTACTTAGGTCGGGGCAGCGTGGGTAATCGTGACAATGAGCAAAACAACCGGCAGATCGTTCGCCAGATAGCTACGCTCCGTGGCGAGCTGGCACGGCTACTCGGACATCCCAACTATGCGACCTACCGCCTCAAGCATCGTATGTGCAACACGCCCGAGCAGGTAGATCAGCTCCTCGACGACCTGACGAAGTATTACCGACAGACGGCACTCGATGAGCTAGACGAGCTGGATCGTGAGGCGGGCTTCGAGCTAGAGTCGTGGGACCTCTCCTATTATATGGAGCGGCACAGCGAGCAAACCTTTGGGGTCAAGGAGGAGGAGCTACGTCCCTACTTCCCGCTCTCACAGGTTATCTCGGGCGTCTTCGCCATTGCCACACGACTCTACGGCATCACCTTCGCTCCCGCCGAGGAGGTCGCTGTCTACCACCCCGACGTGCGTCCCTACCAAGTGCTAGACCGTGACGGAGCGCACCTCGGACTGCTCTACCTAGACTTCTTCCCCCGCAAGGGCAAGCGTAGCGGTGCCTGGATGAACAACCTACGGGAGTGGACGCCCACGCAGCGCCCGCACATCCTCCTCGTGATGAACTTCACCCCGCCGACGGCTGGCAAGGAGGCCATGCTCACGCTCTCGGAGGTGCACACGCTCCTTCACGAGTTCGGCCACTCACTCCACGGCTTGCTCACACAGACGCGCTACAGCTCCATGTCGGGGACCAATGTGGAGCGTGACTTTGTGGAGCTACCGAGCCAGTTTATGGAAAACTATCTCCTCCAGCCCGAGGTGGTCACCGAACTGCTCTCTAAGCACTACCAGACAGGCGAACCGCTCCCCGCTAAGCTTCTCAACAAAGCGATCCAAGCGACTCAATACCCCGTCGGTTACAGCACCATCCGACAGGTGATCTTTGGCAAACTGGATATGGCTTACCACACTTTAGCCGAGGGTGAGAGCCTGCCCGATGACCTCTACACCTACGAGCGGGAGACCCTACGAGGCACCACCCTGCGCGACAGGGAGCGTGATCCGCAGCATCCGAAGCACATCGTCGCCACCGCCTTCAGCCACATCTTCGCGGGAGGCTACGCCGCAGGTTACTACGGATACAAGTGGAGCGAGATGCTCGCCACGGACGCTTTCGAGCGATTTAGCGAGGAGGGTATCTTCTCTTCGACGGTCGCTGCCGACTTCCGACATCAGATCTTGGAGCGGGGTGACGAGCTTGACCCGATGGAGCTTTATGTACGCTTCAGAGGGCGCAAACCAACACTCACCGCAATGCTCAAGCGTGACGGCATTACACCAGCTAACTAGCTAAGAGAGAGAGAAGCTATGCGCCTTCGCTGCACCTGGTTTGCACTCTTCTTAGGATTGCTTAGCACCTTGCCCGTCGTGGGGCAGTGGCAGGCGCACTTTGCCGACAGCGTCACGCTCTCGCCCTCCGTATGGCGGGGGACGCTCGACAAGTTTCGCTGCGATCCGATCAGAGGGCTACAACTCAACGACAGCAAGCCTAGTAGCACGACCAACTACGCCTACATCAAGGCAAGAGTGCCTCTCAGCAAGCAGATGACCTGGCAGGGCAAGGTGCAACTCGACTACACCCCGACCAAGGGCAACAATGTGAAGCTCCTCCTCTACTGCTACGAGGCTCTAGCTGACGGCACCTTCAACTATGTGGTGCTCAAGATGGACAACAAACAGGCTCTCTTCCTAGCAGAGAGCAATGTCGCTTTAGAAGATAATGGGCGCATCAAGCAAATCTCGTTTCAAAAGCTAATTGAGTACCCTTACTTTGACGAGATCCGCGAAGATGGCGGAGTCATTGACTTTGTCATCCAGTATGACCCGACAGCTACGGCGCGCTGGTCGATGTGGGTGCGGCACCGTGCGACCGACCTCTACAAGTATGTGGGCAGTGCAGGCAGCACGCCCGCTGCGCCTAGCAACTACAAGAGTACTTCGTTCCTCTTCGCTTGCGAGTATAGCAAGACTCGGGCGCAGCACAGTTCGCTGGAGTTTCTCGACGTTTACCCCACACTAGTCTCTCCTGATGAGTTGACTCGTGAGCGCAATGTGATACCAGCGAGCCAGTTTTACCAAGAGTTTCATCAGAGAGATCCGCACACGGTCGAGATGCTCTGCGCCGAGCCGGCCGACCTCTCGGAGGCGATCATCGCGGTGGCTCCCTCGTGGGGCAAGCTCGCCACCTCTACCGAGGGCAAAAGCATCTATATAAGGAGTGAGGCGGCAATCCCAGAGGGTGAATATGCGCTCTCCTTCCGCGGGGTACGGACCGCCAGTGCCAAGCGTGTCGAGAATGCGATCTACAGGATAGCCGTCGAGTATGACCAGCCGCAGCCTCGTCCAGATAGCTTGGCACTCACCTTCAGCGAGTTTATGGCCAACCCGCTCTCGGGTGCCTCTGAGTATATCGAGTTGCACAACCCCACTGGTCAAACGCTCGATGCCAGTGGTTACTCGGTCGGTGTACTGCGACGGGGCAAGGTGTCCACTTGGTACCCGCTGAGCAGTCGTTCCTGCCCAATTCCAGCAGGCGGGTATCACGCCTTCACCACTTCGGTAGAGGGCATCACCGCCTTCTATGAGGCACCTCGCGACAGCCTGACTCAGAGCAAGACGCTGCCACAGCTTGCCAACAAAGGCTTCACCATCGAGCTACTCCGCCATGCCGACTCAACGGTTGTGGAGACCTTTCGCTACGATCCAGAGTTCCTGGGTCAGCGACGCAATCAGCGTGGCGTAGCCCTCGAGCGATACTTCTCCCCCTCGGGCGACAAGAGCCAAGAGTATTGGGGCGCAGCCATCCCACAGGCGCACTTCGCTACCCCGGGGCAGCACAACAGCATACAGCCTGCAGGCGGTTCGCCCAGTGACACGACCGACCGCGCAGCTCCCCTACCGCTCTACATCTCCGAGATCATGGCGCGTCCTACGGTCGACGGCTCCGAGTACATCGAGCTCTACAACCCCAACGACACCACGGTCAATACGGACCAGCTCGGACTGGTCATCGTGCGGTCTGGCCACCCCTCCAAGGTCTATCCGCTCCCGCCTCACCCCACCGGCGGCATCCCCCCACGGGGCTACCTCGCGCTCACTCCCAGCACGCATCCGCTCGAGCGTCTCTACTACGCCAAGCCCGACAGCTTGCTCCTCTTCCCCGAGATGCCTCAGCTACCGGATAGCGAGTGCGCGATACGGCTCGTGCACTTGGCAAACGACAGCATCGTCGAGGAGGTTTACTACGACATCAAGACCTTCCCCAAGGCTCTGCAAAAGGTCAAAGGGGTAGCCCAGGAGCGCATCATCCCAGACAAGCAGCCACAAGACTTGAGCAACTGGACGGCTGCTGAGGCGTGGGCTAACTACGGCACGCCGGGGCGGCAAAACAGCGTCTACGGACGCACCGCCGCCTCTGACGAAAGTCTCGATCTACCGAAACGACGCAAGCGCCTGTCGCTACCGCAGCTGGCCCGACTGGTACTCCAAGAGATCTCAGACGGTGAGACCCGCTGCACAGCCACGCTATACGCCGTGGCGGGCTATCGGCTAGCGCAGTATGACCACGCCAGCACCGAGACCCTCTGCCGAGCCATCGTAGAGCGACAAAGCCTCGCCGAGCTCTTGCCCGCGACACTCACTACACGCGCCATCCTCCTCGTGGAGCTACGCCACCCCGACCGCAAGCGCGCCTACCCGCTCGTCAGCATCATCGCCAACTAAACACACGCTCCTATCGTACTGTCTCCGTAGCAGATACGAGTTCCAAAAATAGTTCCCCTCTTGGAACTTTTTAGTTCCAACGGAGGAACTTTTCGGTTCCAAGGGAGGAACTCTTTAGTTCCAACGGAGGAACTCTTCGGTTCCAACGTAGTAACTTTACGTTTCCAGCGTTTGAAAAGAAAATTTCCAAGGGAGGAAAAGAAAGTTTCCAGCGTTGGAAATTTAT
>URKO01000021.1 GCA_900548415.1 uncultured Porphyromonas sp. | reverse complement strand
AGGCTCGACAAGCTACGGTACGCCTGCGCTACATCGTCTCCGACCTTGTGGCGGTCCTGCTGGCGACGACACTCTTCAACGTAGTACGCTACGTGGTCGAGGATCAGAGTGCGACCTTTGGCGAGCTGTCGCTCTTCCTCTTCAACACGAAGATGTACTGGGTGACGCTCGTGGTGGTACTCTTCTGGATGGGCTTCCTAACGCTCTCGGGGTACTATAATAAGGTATTAGCGAAGAGTCGAATTGATGAGTTCTTCCTAACGGCTGGGAGTGTCTTCGTGGGGGTGGTCATCGAGTATCTCTTCCTCGTGGTGGACGATGTAATCGATGGGCGCAGTGAGCATCTGCTCCTCTTCGCCCTGCTCTATCTGACGCACTTCCTCCTCATCTATGCGGGTCGCCTGACGATTACTTTGCAGCAGATTAGGTATGACCGCATGCCAGAGCATTGGCCACAGATCCTGCTCATTGGCACGCCCGAGGTGATCGACAAGCTGCAGGCGGTGCGTATGGAGATGCATTACCACGCTGTGGCGCAGCTCCCCTTCGACTCTGAGCCTGTCACACTAGAGCAGGTACAGACTATACTGGAGGAGCAACCGATCGAGGCGATCTATATGGTGGCCAATGAGGCGGACACGCTACGAGCTACGCATCTGCTCTATGAGCTGTACCGTTGCAAGCTACCGATCAAGATATATCTAGAGGGGGTGATGGGGGTACGCTCCTCGCTACAAGCGCGCACGCTCCGTGGGTTACCGCTACACGATGTGACGCAGACGCAGATGAGCGAGATGGAGCAAAATGTAAAGTGGCTCTTCGACCGTATCGTATCGCTAATTTTGCTGATACTCCTGTCGCCTCTCTTTGCGGTGCTAGCGGTCTTGGTTCGGCGCTCTTCGGAGGGACCCGTCTTCTATCGTCAGGAGCGTGTGGGGCGTGGTGGGAGGCCTTTTTGGATCTATAAGTTTCGCACGATGTATACGGACGCAGAGGCAGCGGGCCCTCAGCTTAGCCACGAGGGAGACAAGCGAGTCACACCATTGGGTGCCAAGCTGCGCAAATATCGACTAGACGAGCTGCCCCAGTTTTACAATGTATTGCGAGGCGATATGTCTATCGTAGGACCTCGCCCCGAGCGCGCTTACTACATCAAGCAGATCCTCGAGCGGGCACCTTACTACTACCTGCTACACCAGCTACGCCCGGGCATCACGTCGTGGGGAATGGTGCGGTACGGCTACGCCTCGACGGTCGATGAGATGGTCGAGCGACTTTACTATGACTGGCTCTACTACGAACACATGTCGATCAAGCTCGACCTAGCGGTGCTGCTCTGCACGGTGGGCACTATTATCAAGGGAAAAGGAAAGTAACACGGCTGCGATGACGACTACGACTACACGCATATCACTACTACAACGCTTCATCCTATGGCGCGAGGCTCACATCAGTGAGCGCATCTTCGTACTGATCTTATCTTTTATCATCGGTATCTTGACCGCCCTGGCTGCCTTTGCGCTCAAACAATTGATCGGCACGATACAGCATCTCCTGATGCCCGCCATACGTCAGGCTAATGTATGGTACCTGATCCTGCCACCTATTGGCGTCCTGCTGACGGCGGGCGTGGTCAAGCTCTTCATCCGTGACGACATAAGCCACGGTGTGACGAAGGTGCTGGGCGCTATGTCACAGCGCAAGAGTCGTATCAAACCGCACAACACCTGGTCGTCGCTCCTAGCTAGTTCGATCACCATCGGCTTCGGTGGATCGGTCGGTGCCGAGTCGCCTATCGTGATGACGGGAGCCGCCATCGGGAGCAATACGGGACGGCTCTTCAAGCTGGAGCAGCGTCAACTGATGCTCCTCGTGGGGTGCGGTGCTGCGGGGGCTATTGCGGGGATCTTTAAGGCGCCCATTGCGGGCTTGGTCTTTGTGGTGGAGGTGCTACTCCTCGACTTGACGCTGAGCAGTGTGCTACCGCTACTGATTAGCTCCGTCACCTCGGCTACGATGGCTTACCTGCTGACGGGACAGCAGGCGATGTTTTCCTTTTACCAGAGCGACCCTTTCACGGCAGAGCGCATCCCCTACGTGATCCTGCTCGGTATAGCCTGCGGCTTCACCTCGCTCTACTTCTCCAAGGTGATGTTTGCACTGGAGAGTTGGCTCAAGAAGCGCAGCAACTTCCTCAAGCGTTACGGCATCTCGATGCTTATCCTCAGTGTGGCGATCTTCCTCTTTCCTCCGCTCTTTGGCGAGGGTTACAGCACGCTCAGCGACCTGATGGCAGGGCAGTACAGCTCCGTGACGGACAATAGTATCTTCGCCTCCTTCGGGAGTAACTACTGGGTCATCTTCGCCTTCCTCCTCTGCACGATGCTGGTGAAAGTCTTTGCCTCCGTAGCGACCAATAGCGGCGGCGGGTGTGGCGGACTCTTTGCGCCTAGCCTCTTCGTGGGGGGCTTGTGTGGCTTTGTCTTTGCTTATGCGCTAAACTTCTTCCCCTTCATTGAGGTCTACCTACCGCAAAAGAACTTTGTCCTCATGGGCATGGCGGGTGTGATGGCGGGCGTGATGCACGCTCCGCTGACGGGAACCTTCCTCATCGCTGAGCTAACGGGGGGCTACAACCTGCTCCTGCCACTCATGCTGGTCGCTATCTGCTCTTACGGGACGATCCGCATCTTCATGCCTCACAGTATCTACTCTCTACGCTTAGCGCAAAAGGGCAAACTGATGACCCACAGCAAGGATCAGGCGGTGCTCACGGTGATGAGCATCGATAATGTGATCGAGACAGACTTCGATAAGGTCTACCCCGACATGACGCTCGGCGAACTGGTTCAAGTAGTGGGACGTGCTAAGCGCAATCTCTTTCCTGTGGTGGAGCGTGAGACAGATAAGCTCCTCGGTGTGGTTTCGCTCGATGATATACGCAACATCATGTTTCGCCCTGAGCTTTACGACCGCTACAAGGTGGATCGTATCATGGTATCCCCGCCAGCCCGCATCCAGAGCGATATGCACATGGACCACATCATGCACCTCTTTGACGAGACCAAAGCGTGGAACCTCCCCGTCGTAACGCCCGAGGGACAGTACCTCGGCTATGTCTCTAAGTCTAAGATATTCAACACCTACCGAGAGGTGCTCAACGTCCTCTCACCTGACGAATAAACAGCTATGAAGAAAGATCAAGTCCGCATTATCTTTTACGGCACCGCTCCTTTTGCGACGGCCTGCCTAGAGCGTCTCGTCGACGAGGGCTACCCTATTGTCGCTGTCGTCACGGCTCCAGACAAGCCTGCGGGTCGTGGACATCGCCTGCAGCCCTCGGCGGTCAAGGTCTGTGCGACCAAGCTCGGACTACCTATATTACAGCCGACAAACCTACGAGACGAAGCTTTCGTCCAGCAACTCACGGAGCTAAAGCCAACGCTCGGCGTGGTGGTCGCCTTCCGTATGCTACCTCGTGAAGTGTGGAGCTTGCCCCCGTGGGGGACGGTCAATATACATGGTTCGCTACTCCCGCAGTATCGTGGCGCCGCTCCGATCAACTGGGCACTCATCAATGGCGAAAGCGAGACGGGCGTGACCCTCTTCCAGCTACGTCACGAGATCGATACGGGAGACATCATTGCCGCTTCGGCTTGTCCGATCGAGCCAGAGGACAACTTCGGCACCCTTTACGACAAACTGATGGCTCTGGGTGCTGAGCTACTGGCTCACGGCTTGAGCCTACTGACGCAGCACGAGGGTTGCTACCCACAAGCACTACCGCAAGAGGAGCACCCCGACCTGCGCCCTGCTCCTAAGCTTACGAAAGAGAATACGCGCATCGACTGGCACCAGTCGGCGCACGAGATACACAACCTAGTACGTGGCTTGGCACCTCAGCCTGGTGCCTGGACGATGCTGGAGCTCCCCAACGAAGAGCCTCTCCTTGTCAAGATCTACGCGACCACGCTCCCGCAGCAGGAAGCGGACGAGCAACTCGTGGGACAGTGCCTCTCTCCTCGCAAAGGTCAGCTAGCCGTGCAGTGTGGCGATGGACTGCTCCTCATCGAGCAGCTGAAGCCTCAGGGCAAGAAGCTCCTCTCGGCACGTGACTGGCTCAACGGACTCAAAGTCTCTGTCGAGGAGGTTCGCTTCGTCTAGCCACTTCCATACAAGCAAAGTGACCCCACAGCTATCCATCACCCTGCCCCCCTCGAAGAGTCTCTACAACCGGCTCTTTGTGATGGCACGACTGGCGCATCGGCCCATCCCGTCGCTGTGGCATCAGCTTGATCTCTGCGAGGACTTGGCGGTGATACTAGACGCCTCGGGGAGTAGCGAGGAGCGCATATCCGTAGGGGCTTCGGGAACGGCTATGCGCCTCCTGACCGCACTCTTTGCTTTGACCACAGAGCGCGAAGTCTTGCTGGTTTCGCCTGTTCGTCGTATGACGGAGCGACCAGTCGCACAGCTCATCGCACTACTCTCTCAGCTCGGAGCCAATCTCACCCAACCTGCGTCTCAGGAGCCTGTCGAAGGGCTCTACCCACTGGTTCGCATTCGTCCGATGAGCCTGCAGCAGGAAGGTCTCCCCACGCTAATCCTGCCGAGCGGACTAGAGAGCAGCCAGACGGTCACCGCCCTCCTCCTCATTGCGCCCTATCTGCCCCACGGACTAGCCCTTCGCTGGCAAGACGACCAACTCCCCAGCGCCTCTTACATCCAGTTGACCTGCTCCCTGATGCAGACATGCGGCATCGAGCTCGCGGTTGATCGCCACGGGATCTATGTTGCCCCAGGAGCCTACTGCGAGGCAACGCTCACACGCCTACTCTCGCACCCCATCGGTGACTGGTCCTCAGCGCAATACCCCCTCCAGTGGGCACTTATGACGCCACGTCCCTGCAAGATCTTGCTGACCAATGTCCCAGCGCAGAGCTTGCAACCTGATGCTCGTGCCTTAGAACTGCTACAGATCTCCCCCGAATGGCTAAGCGCAGGTGACAACACCCTCTGCTTTGACAGCGAGCTACTGCAGAAGCATCTGCGTGAGCTCACGTTTGGAAGCCTCTCCCTGTCAAACAATCCCGACTTCGCCCCCACACTCATTGCGCTACTCCTTTACTATCAGAAGAAAGCGCAACTCCACGGACTGGACCTCCTACGCCTCAAAGAGAGCGACCGCATCGCCCTCATTCTGCGCAATGGCGAGCAGCTCGGTTATCAGCTCACCTACGAGACGGAGAGCGGCTTTTGCTTAGCAGGCAGCGCACCAAGCTCCGTTCACACCCCCGTACCCATTGCTACAGATGCCGACCACCGTATGGTGATGGCGTGGACTCCTTTCGCCTGGTATCACCAGCTACAGATAGAGACTCCGCAGACGGTTGACAAGAGCTACCCCACCTTCTGGCGAGACCTTCGCAAGCTCTGCGAGGTCATCGAGACACCTTTATATATATGAGCACGAATCCCCTTCACTATGACCTTTGACACATTAGACCTTTCGCCCGAACTCCTTCGTGCCACCGCCGACCTAGGCTTCTCCGAGCCTATGCCCGTACAGCAAGAGGTCATTCCATACCTATCCACTCATCGAGGGGATCTGATCGCGCTCTCCAAGACCGGCTCGGGCAAGACCGCCGCCTACGGACTGCCCCTCTTAGAGCGCATCATACAGGCAAGAGGCTCCGCACCCTGTGGACTCATCCTTACGCCAACACGAGAGCTCGCAATACAGGTGCAGAGCGACTTAGTCGCCTTGGCAAAGTATACCTCCGTTCGCCAAATCCTAGCCCTCTACGGCGGTGCCTCCATCGAAGAGCAGATCCGTCAGCTCGCCAAGGGATACCATATTATAGTAGCCACTCCCGGCAGACTCTGCGACCTGCTTAGGCGCAAAGCTGTCAAGCTGCGCAAGGTCTCGGTCGTCGTCCTAGACGAAGCCGATGTGATGCTCGACATGGGCTTCCAGCGAGATCTGCAGGAGATCCTGCAGGCGGTGCCACAGCAGGTGGAGCATTGGCTCTTTTCCGCCACCATGAGCCGAGAGGTGCGAGAGATAGCCGACAACTATATCAGCAATGCCCACGAGGTGCAGATAGGTGCGCTCAACAAAGCGAATGCGGACATCAAGCATCTCTACGTAGCGGTCCCAGCACGGCACAAGTACGCCGCTCTGAAGCGTGTCGTCGACTACTACCCCAATATCTACGGGATCATCTTCTGCCGTACCCGTGCCGAGACCAAGGAGATTGCCGAGTGGCTCATACGAGATGGGTACAATGCCGATGCGCTCCATGGCGACCTTAGCCAAGCGCAGCGAGATATGGTGATGAACCGCTTCCGCATACGCAATCTGCAGCTACTCGTTGCGACCGACGTGGCAGCACGTGGACTCGATGTCGACGATGTCACTCATGTGCTTCACTATGGCCTGCCCGCAGACCCCGACAGCTACACACACCGCAGCGGACGCACCGCTCGTGCTGGCAAGACGGGTCTCTCGATAGCCATCTGCCATCTACGCGACAGCAAGCAGATACGCATCATCGAGCAGCACGCTGGCATTCGGATTGAGTCCATGCCCCTCCCCTCTGGTCAGGAGATTTGTAAGAAGCAACTCTTCGCGCTAGCTACCAAGATCGAGTATGCCGACAGCAACGAGCATGGCACTCAGTACGATGAGCTACTCAATGCGATCGTGCAGAAGCTCGCTTGGCTCCCTCCCGAGGAGATCATACGTCGTGTGCTCACACTGGAGGCGGATCGCATCATGCGCTACTACGCCAATACGCCCGACCTCTCGGCTCAAGAGCTGGCCACCGAAGAGCCTAAGTATAGGACAAAAGGTTCCCACGAGGAGCATCGCAAAGCACCCAAAAAGCGTAGCCGCACCGACCTGCCGCCTATGACCTCGCTACGGATCAACCTCGGCAAGCGCGACAAGCTCTATCCGAACCGTCTCTTAGAGTTGATCAACCGCACGCTCCCCTATAAAATCACCATCGGCAAGATAGATCTCAGTCCCAGCTACAGTTACTTTGAGGTAGCCAGCGAATGGGCCGAAACAGTTGCTGCAGCCCTGAGCGAAGAGGAGTACAACGGCCGCCCCATCCGTGTCACCATTCAGAAGGATCGGTAAAACCCACGAGCCTGTATCACAACCCGCTTTCACCCAAGCATAGCCAAAAGCGTCGCCAGTCGCTCTCTTTTTCACGCTGAGGCACCTTTTAGGTATTGCAAAATTGTGAATTATTTGCTACCTTGCGACAAGTTTAGTGAGAGGCTAGTCAAGTAAGCCTAAGTAAGGGGAGAAACAAAGCATCAGGAACCCCTGCTTTCGTCCACATCTGAGTAGCATATCCGCTAAGCTTACAAAGACGATCGCTGCGTTAGATAGCGACGTCTAGGAGGCTGCAATCAATTTATTCACTCTAAGTATAACAGGCTATGCAATTGTATCAGACATCAGACATTCGAAACATCGCCGTCATCGGCGGCTCGGGTAGCGGCAAGACAACTCTTGCCGAGGCTATGCTCTTTGAGAGTGGCGTCATCAAGCGCCGCGGGACTATCCAGGCACAAAACACTGTGTGCGACTACTTCCCCGTAGAGAAGGAGTATGGCTATACCGTTTTCTCCACCCTATTTAGTGTCGAGTTTGCTAATCGCAAGCTCAACTTCATCGACTGCGCAGGCTCCGATGACTTCGTCGGTGGCACTGTTGCTGCACTCCACGTGACCGACTCGGCTCTAGCTGTGGTCAATGCTAAGGAGGGCGTCGAGGTCGGCCTGATCAACCAAATGCGTATCATAGAGCAACTGCATAAGCCTGTGCTCTTTACGATCAACCAGCTGGATAGCGACAAGGCAGACTACGACAGCACAGTCGCTGGGCTCAAAGCTCGCTATGGCGGCAAGGTGGTCGTCATTCAGTACCCCGTACAGGAGGGTCCAGACTTCCACCAGGTGGTCGATGTGCTCAATATGAAGATGTACCAATGGAAGCCCGAGGGCGGTGCTCCCGAAGAGCTCGAGATCCCAGCTGATCAGCAAGCACGTGCTGAGGAGCTACGCCAAGCACTCATCGAGTCGGCTGCTGAGCACGAGGAGCATCTGATGGAGACCTTCTTTGAGAAAGGGTCGCTCGACGAGGAGGAGATCGTGCAGGGCATGCGCAAGGGTATCGTCCTCGGCGATATGTACCCCGTCTTCTGCGTCAGCGCACTCAAGGATATGGGCGTACGTCGTACGATGACCTTCCTGGGCGATGTAGCACCTCGCGTCACCGAGTCTGCGCTACCTGTCACGACGGAGGGCGTAGAGGTAGCACCTGATGCTACGGCTCCCGTGAGTCTCTACTTCTTCAAGAGTACCGTAGAGCCTCATATCGGTGAGGTCTCTTACTTCAAGGTCATGAGCGGTACACTCAAGGAGGGTATGGACCTGACCAATGCAAAGAACGGCTCTAAGGAGCGCCTCGGTCAGATCAATGTGGTGGCTGGATCGCAAAAGGAGAAAGTGAGCCAGCTCGTCGCTGGAGACTTTGGCGCAGCCGTAAAGCTCAAGGATGTACGTCGTGGAGCTACTCTCAACGATAAGGGCGTGGACTACCAGTTCCCCAACATCGAGTACCCCGCTCCCAAGTATCGTCGGGCTATCGTAGCGACTAATAGTGCCGATACGGAGAAGCTCAGCGAGGCTCTCACACGTATGCAGGAGGAGGACCCCACATGGATCGCTCAGCAGAGCAAGGAGCTACGTCAGCTCATCGTGTATGGTCAGGGAGAGTTTCACCTACGTACGCTCAAGTGGCGACTGGAGAACAATGACAAGATCCCCGTCACCTTTGAGGAGCCACGCATCCCCTACCGTGAGACCATTACGAAGGCAGCACGCGCTGACTATCGTCACAAGAAGCAGTCGGGCGGTGCTGGACAGTTTGGCGAGGTGCATCTGATTGTCGAGCCTTACGAGGAGGGCAAGGAGCTACCGAGTGTCTTCCGCTTTAACAACCAGGAGTTCAAGATCACGCCTCGTGACACCCAGACCGTCGAGCTAGCCTGGGGTGGCAAGCTCATCTTCGTCAATAGTGTCGTAGGTGGCGCCATCGACAACCGTTTCATGCCAGCTATCCTCAAGGGTATCATGGAGCGTATGGAGCGTGGTCCTCTGACCGGATCCTATGCTCGCGACGTGCGTGTGATCGTCTACGATGGTAAGATGCACCCCGTAGATAGCAATGAGATCTCCTTCATGCTAGCTGGGCGCAACGCCTTTAGCGAGGCCTTCCGCAATGCTGGTCCTAAGATCCTCGAGCCTATCTACAGTGTCGATGTGACCGTACCCGCAGACTACCTAGGCGATGTAATGAGCGACCTGCAGGGACGCCGTGCACTCATCATGGGTATGAGTAGCGATGGCAACTACGAGCAGCTCTCTGCCAAGGTGCCTCTCAAGGAGCTGAGCGACTACTCTACTTCGCTCAGTTCGCTGACGGGTGGACGCGCCTCGTTTGTCATGAAGTTTGACGCTTACGAGCTGGTACCGTCAGACGTCCAGGAGGCACTCCTAAAGGCCTACGCAGAGGAGAGCGAGGAGGAGTAATAGACGGCTCCTCGCTACCCTACTAAGTTCTAAGAGCGGTCTCAAGTCACGACGACTTGAGGCCGCTCTCTCTGTATGCGCTTGGGAGCGCAGTCGACAGCTCTCCCCAAAGGAGACTGTTGCAAAAGTCAACAGTCTCTAAAGGCGCCATTTGTCGCTTCGTATCATACTGACTCCTTAATAGATACGAGTTCCAAAAGTTGTTCCCCTCTTGGAACTTTTTAGTTCCAGCGGAGGAACTTTCGAGTTCCAAGGGAGGAACTTTTCAGTTCCAAGAGAGGAA
>URKO01000020.1 GCA_900548415.1 uncultured Porphyromonas sp. | reverse complement strand
AGAGCCTTGATGACTCTGTAGCTATCTCGTAATGGTGTCAAGAGCTGGAGTCTCAAGCGATCCAAAAACAATCAACGGATAGTAAGTTCAAAATATATAAACACACAGATCTATGAAAAAATCAATCGATAAGGCAGGGCTCAAAGCTAAGCTGCACGATGGTATGTCTATCATGATCGGGGGATTTCTCGCTAATGGGACTCCTGAGCGTATTGTCGACGTGCTGGTCGAGAGTGGGGTCAAGGATCTCACGATGATCGTCAACGACACCTCTTATCCAGACCGTGGCTGTGGTCGTCTCATTGCCAATAAGCAGGTCAAGCACCTGATCGTCTCTCACATCGGTACAAACCCGATGACCGCTGAGCAGATGAACAATGGTGAGCTAGAGGTCGAGTTTAGCCCTCAGGGTACACTCGCTGAGCGTATCCGCGTAGGTGGCTGTGGTCTCGGTGGCGTCCTGACGACTACGGGTCTGGGCACGATCATAGCCGATGGCAAGAAGGTGATCAACATCAATGGCCAGGACTACCTCCTCGAGCTACCGCTCCGTGCTGATATGGCATTTATCAAGGGCACTGTCGGTGACGAGACGGGTAACTTAGTCTACAAGGGTACGACGCAAAACTTCCAGCCTCTGATGGCTATGGCTGCTGACTGTGTCGTTGCTGAGATTGACGAGCTCGTCCCCGTAGGGCAGATCAGCCCCGAGGCGGTACACACCTCTGGCATCTTCGTCGACTACATCTTCGAGTAAAGTCGCACAGAGACTCTATACAACAATCGGAGTACTGTCGCAGGCGTCTCTAGGGAGGCTCTCCTGGATAGAAGCTCTGACCAATCAATCACTTTAATATCCCCAAAACAATGGCAAATCCAAAATCAATGATCCGTCTGCGTATGTCTAGTGCTGATGCGCACTATGGTGGTAATCTCGTAGATGGTGCTAAGATGCTACAGCTCTTTGGCGATGTGGCTACTGAGCTACTTATCATACAAGATGGCGACGAGGGTCTCTTCTGCGCTTACGACAAGGTCGAGTTCCTCGCTCCAGTATATGCTGGAGACTATATAGAGGCTGTCGGTGAGATCACCCATGTCGGTAATTCCTCACGCCAGATGCAGTTTGAGGCACGCAAGGTGATCGCTCCACGTACCGATATCAGTGCATCTGCAGCAGATGTACTTGAGGAGCCTGTCGTCGTATGCCGTGCTCATGGTACCTGTGTAGTGCCTAAGAAGTGCCAGCGCAAGTCTTAATCTATTTATCTCTCTAAAGCAGTAACTATCTATGGATAAACTAATCCTAACGGCAGCGATCTGCGGTGCCGAGGTAACCAAAGAGCAGAATCCCGCTGTCCCCTACACAATCGATGAGATCGTACGTGAGGCTAAGTCCGCCTACGATGCTGGAGCAGCTGTCATCCACGTACACGTCCGTGAGGACGATGGTACGCCTACACAGTCCAAGGCACGCTTTAAGGAGGCTCTGGACGCTATCTACAAGGTGATCCCAGATGTGATCATCATCCCCTCGACGGGTGGTGCGGTAGGTATGACCGCTGAGGAGCGCCTACAGCCCACAGAGCTGATGCCTGAGATGGCTACGCTAGACTGCGGTACGTGCAACTTTGGTGACGATGTCTTTGAAAACACGATCCCCATGATGCGTGCCTTCGGCAAGCGTATGATCGAGAATAAGATCAAGCCTGAGTACGAGTGCTTTGAGATGGGTCACCTCGACACCATCCTGCGTCTTGCTCAGAGAGGTGAGGTGCCAGGCGATCCTATGCAGTTTAACTTCGTGCTAGGAGTCTTCGGTTGTACACCCGCTACTGCAGACAACCTCGCTTGGCTCGTTAAGAACATCCCCGCAGGCTCTACCTGGACGGCTACGGGTATCGGTCGTCACGAGTTCCCACTAGCAGCAGCAGCTATCGGCATGGGCGGTCACGTACGTGTCGGCTTTGAGGATAACCTATATCTCTCTAAGGGCGTCCTCGCTAAGAGCAATGGCGAGCTAGTAGCTAAGGCTGCACGCATAGCTCATGAGCTGGGTCGTG
Organism: uncultured Porphyromonas sp.; assembly: GCA_900548415.1. GTDB lineage: Bacteria > Bacteroidota > Bacteroidia > Bacteroidales > Porphyromonadaceae > Porphyromonas > Porphyromonas vaginalis. Next base: position 8,134 of record URKO01000020.1, on the reverse strand, counting down.
AGATCGCTAACCCCGCTGAGGCTCGTCAGATCCTTTCGCTGGCTCCTCGCCACTAAAAGGATATTGATTTTCCCCCTATTTACTAATACAATCACACAATCAATCATATCAACTTTTATATGCAGAAGAAAGGAAACAAGTATGGCACGCACCGTGTCATCTCCCCTAAGGGCGTACTACCACAGCCCGCAGACAAGATCGACAACAACATGGATGAGATCTACGACAACGAGATCCTCATCGATGTACAGACGCTAAACATCGACTCAGCTAGCTTCACGCAGATCGAGGAGCAGGCTGGTGGCGACAAGGCAAAGATCGCCGAGATCATGATGGGCATCGTCGAGAAGCAAGGTAAGCACCGCAATCCAGTCACAGGCTCTGGTGGTATGCTACTCGGTACTGTCGAGAAGATAGGTGATGCCCTCAAGGGTAAGATAGACCTCAAGGAGGGCGACAAGATCGCTACCCTCGTATCTCTCTCTCTGACTCCTCTACGCATCGACAAGATCAAGGATATCCGTCCCGACATCGACCAGGTCGACATCGATGGTAAGGCTATCCTCTTCGAGAGCGGTATCTATGCTAAGATCCCCGAAGATCTGCCCGAGAATCTCGCACTCTCAGCTCTAGACGTGGCTGGTGCTCCTGCTCAGGTGGCTAAGCTCGTCAAGCCTGGCGACACTGTGCTGATCATCGGGGCTGGTGGTAAGAGCGGTATGCTCTGCTGCTACGAGGCTAAGAAGCGTGCTGGTGTCACGGGTAAGGTAATCGGACTATGCCACTCACAGCGTAGTACGGATCGTCTGAAGGCTCTCGGCTTCTGCGACTACGTCTTCTCAGCCAATGCAACACAGCCTGTACCTGTCATGGAGGAGATCGAGAAGCTCACAGACGGCAAGATGTGTGATGTCACAATCAATAATGTCAACATCACCGATACGGAGATGACCAGCATCCTCTGCACGAAGGATGATGGTGTCGTCTACTTCTTCTCTATGGCTACAAGCTTTACCAAGGCTGCTCTCGGTGCTGAGGGTGTCGGTAAGGATGTGACGATGATCGTAGGTAACGGTTACACCAAGGGTCACGCCGAGATTACACTGCAGGAGCTTCGTGAGTGTGAGGCTCTACGCAAGATCTTCACTGAGCTATATGCTTAAGTGAATGGATAAGAGATTAGAGCGCATCCAAGACGCTCTAATCTCTTACTCTTTACAAGTCGAAATTCAATCCCCTATCAATCACACACACAATGAACGAAAGCAGAAGAAAGGAATTCTTTCCTGAAGTCTCTGACGCTGATTGGAATGATTGGCACTGGCAGGTGCGTAACCGCATCGAGACACTTGACCAGCTTAAGAAGTATATCAAGCTAACACCCGAAGAGGAGGAGGGTGTACGTGAGTCGCTCAAGACGATCCGTATGGCTATCACGCCTTACTACCTGAGCTTGATCGACCCCAATGACCCTAACGATCCTGTACGTAAGCAGTCGATCCCTACGATCAATGAGCTACATGTAAGCCCTGAGGATCAGCTAGACCCTCTGAGCGAGGATGAGGACTCACCCGTGCCAGGACTAACACACCGCTATCCTGATCGTGTCCTCTTCCTGATAACCGATATGTGCTCTATGTACTGTCGTCACTGCACGCGTCGTCGCTTCGCAGGACAGAAGGATGCAGCCTCGCCTAAGGAGCGCATCGAGAAGTGCATCGAGTACATCGAGCAGACGCCTGAGGTGCGCGATGTGCTCCTCTCAGGTGGTGACGCACTCATGGTCAGCGACAAGATGCTGGAGTATATCATACAGCGTCTGCGTGCTATCCCTCATGTAGAGATCATCCGTATCGGATCACGCACACCTGTCGTATGCCCACAGCGCATCACGCCTGAGCTGGTTCAGATGCTGAGCAAGTATCACCCGATATGGCTTAATACGCACTTTAACCACCCCAACGAGGTGACTCGCGAGAGCCGTGAGGCTTGCGAGCGTATGGCTAATGCTGGTATACCTCTAGGTAATCAGTCGGTGCTATTACGTGGTATCAACGACTGCCCCTCGATTATGAAGCACCTCGTCCATGAGTTGGTCAAGATGCGCGTACGTCCATACTATATATATGTATGTGACCTCTCGCAGGGTATCTCACACTTCCGCACGCCTGTCTCTAAGGGTATCGAGATCATCGAGGCTCTACGTGGACATACGTCGGGCTATGCTGTACCTACCTTCGTCGTAGATGCTCCAGGTGGCGGTGGCAAGACGCCTGTCATGCCAAACTATGTGATCTCTCAGTCGCCTCACCGTGTGGTGCTACGCAACTATGAGGGCGTCATCACGACCTACACAGAGCCTAGCGACTATAAGGAGGAACCCTGTCAGTGTCCTGACTGCAAGAAGGCGCGTCACGAGGGTGTCTACGGACTACTCACAGGTGATCGCCTAGCTATGGCTCCTGAGCATCTAGACCGCAAGGAGCGTAGCCGTAAGTGGCGCGAAGCTCACAAGGGATAAGCTCCTCACGCCTTTGATTACGTAGCTCTCCTATTAGATCAAACTATCGACTGATGCCATTCATCGCAAACATAGCTCAACTCAAGAGTCTCGCTATCGTAGGGACCGCCAAGAATGTGGGTAAGACGGAAAGTCTTAACTACATACTCGGTGCGCTACGAGAGCGTCACCCAGAGCTACAGCTCGCGCTGACGTCGATAGGCATCGATGGAGAGCTACGTGATCAAGTAACACAGACGGACAAGCCAGAGATAACCCTGCACAACGGGATGCGCTTTGTGACGGCTGAGAACTTCTTTCGTAAGAAGCTCCTACCAGCCGAGATATTTGATATTGATCGCCTCTACTCCTCCTCGATCGGGCGGCTTATCTATGCCCGAGCACGAGGCATCGGCAAGACGCTCATAGCGGGTCCCCCCTCGACGGGAGGTCTGCGCCGTGTAGTCGCCCGGATGAGTCAGGAGGGAGTTGATCTGACACTCATCGACGGTGCGCTCTCACGACTCTCGCTAGCATCTCCCTCGGTGGCCGAGGGGATGGTGCTTGCTACGGGCAGTGCTTACTCGGCTCAGCCCGAGCAACTGATCAAGCGCATGCGTGAGTTGATGCGCCTGATACGTCTGCCCCAGCTGACCGACAGAAAGCTCGCGGAGCAGCTCGCAGAGGTGGACAAGGGGGTTCGTCTCATAACAACTGAGGGAGCTATCGTAGATCCAGGCTTTGCCTCGGCACTTACCCCCGACATGTGGCGTGACACGACTTGGCTGGCCGAGGGCGATATGCTCTACGTACCAGGCGTGGTCAGCGACAAGCTACTGAATCAGTTACGGCTCATCAAGCGACACCGACAGCTTGTGGTCAAAGACTTTACTCGTATCTTTGCATCGGGACAAGCTGTGCAGAGTTATCTAGCTACTGGCAGGGAGATAAAGACTCTATATAGTAGTAAGCTCATGGCGGTCACCTTCAACCCGCTAGCCCCGTCAGGCTATCGGCTAGACAGTGAGCGCATGTGTGGGCGTCTATCCGAGGCTCTTGAGGTCCCTGTATATGATGTTAGAAGGCTATGAAAGACCTACGTAGTTGTATAGACCAAATAAGCGGACTGCGCTATGTCGTGGAGGAGATGCACTTCAACTCTTCTCCAGGACGTATGGCTATGCTGGCTACGCCTTGGAGTAGTGAGGTGGAGCCTATCGAGCAGCGACTAGATGAGGTGGCTCGCTACATAGACTACCTCTCTAATCGTGAGCAGCAGAAAGGCATGCAAGAGGTGGCGATACATCTCTGCGAGCTGATGAATGTATCGGGTTCTATCGAGACGATCAGACAGCCACAGGTCTTCTGTAGCGATATCGACCTCTTTGAGATCAAGCGACTCGCGCTCATCGAGGAGAAGGTGCGTCGTCTCGCCGAGCAGTATCATCTAGAGATCTTACAGTGCCACACACTCACTGAGGTCGTGGATATATTGGATATCGACGGGGAGCGACTACCGAGCTTCTACATTAGCGATAGCTACAGTGCTGTACTACGTTCGCTGCGCAAGCAGATGGAGCGGACTTCCGAAGAGACCGAGCGAGACGAGCTAGCCGTCCAATGTGCTATCGAAGAGGATCGCGTACGGAAGCGGCTCACAGAGGCGCTACACCCTTACGCTGACCAGATAGAGGAGGCTCTAGAGGCTTTGGCACAGATAGACAAGCTTCACGCCATTGCTCAGTGGGCTTTGGCACATGGCTGCTGTCGTCCTAAGCCTATACGCTCTGGCGAGAGCACACTGACAGACCTGATACACCCAGAGGTGGCTCATCACCTAGCTGAGAGACAGGACAAGTTCCAGCCAGTGACGATCTCCTACACCGATCAGCCTACGCTCATCACAGGAGCTAACATGGCGGGCAAGAGCGTCCTGCTCGCTTCGATAGGACTAGCGCAGTGCCTCATGCAGTTTGGCTGCTATGTGACGGCACAAGAGGTTCAGCTGGTACCAGTTGATGAGGTGATCTTCTCCATCGGAGATGATCAAGACATCAAGTCGGGGCTCTCTTCCTATGGTGCTGAGATGCTACGCCTGAACCGAATCATCGAGTCGGTCAAGGGGGGTAAGCAGGTCTTAGCACTCATAGATGAGCCCGCCCGCACGACCAATCCAGAGGAGGGACATGCACTGGTGAGTGCCCTCGTACAGCTCTTCGCTCAGTATGCTGTGCGAGCTATCATCACGACACATTACAGCGGCATCTTGGGGCGATGCCACAGATGGAGAGTACGGGGCTTCGTGGAGGAGCGTCTACGCAAGCCACTCGAGATCAATCAGCTCAATCGTTGCATCGACTACTCTCTCATAGAGGACACCCAGACCGATGCGCCTCACGAGGCTCTGCGCATAGCAGAGATACTAGGCATGGATAGGGAGCTATTAGATTTATGCGAAAAGAACTTAGCAACAAAGAATGAAGACAAGTAAAGTAGGTATAGACTTTGCCAAAGTGGACAAAGCACGCAGCGCCGCCGGTACTATCGCCGAGGAGGTGCAGAGCTTTGTCGACCGCTATACGACTGTGACGGTCGAGCGCACGCTCTGTCGCTTCGTCGGGATTGACGGAGTAGACGAGCATGATGTGCCTCTGCCCAACGTCGTCGTGACACATCTTAAGGAGCAGGAGGCTCTCTCAGACGGAGTCTTCTTTTACCTTGCCAACGCAATGCTGGCGACGGGCATGGATCCACAGCAGATCGCTGAGGGGGTAGCTCGTGACGAGATCAACTTAACACACTATCCGGCGCGCAAGCCTGAGGAGATAGCTGACGTACTAGAGCCTTACATCCTCAAGGGCATGCAGCGCATCGTCGAGCATAGAGAGCGCCGTGAGAACTACCTCAAGACGATTGGGGAGGGCCCTAAGCCTTACCTCTACGTGATCGTCGCTACGGGTAATATCTACGAGGACGTGATCCAGGCACAGGCTGCTGCACGACAGGGTGCTGACATTATCGCTGTAATCCGTACTACGGGACAGAGCTTGATCGACTACGTACCTTACGGTGCTACAACCGAGGGCTTCGGTGGTACCTATGCGACACAGGAGAACTTTCGCATCATGCGCAAGGCGCTTGACGAGGTAGGCGAGGAGCGTGGCAAGTACGTACGTCTCTGTAACTACTGCTCGGGTCTCTGTATGCCAGAGATCGCTATCATGGGCGCTTTCGAGGGACTAGACGTCATGCTCAACGATGCCCTCTACGGTATCCTCTTCCGCGACATCAATATGCAGCGCACGATCATCGACCAGTACACGAGTCGTGTGATCAATGGCTTTGCCGGCGTCATCATCAATACGGGTGAGGACAACTACCTCACGACGGCCGACGCTATCGAGCAGGCACACACGGTGCTAGCGTCTGACTTCATCAATGAGCAGTTTGCCTTACGAGCTGCACTCCCCGAGGAGCAGATGGGTCTAGGGCACGCCTTCGAGATGGATCCGATGACTGAAAACGGCTTCCTCTACGAGCTGGCGCAGGCTCAGATGACGCGTGAGATCTTCCCCAAGGCTCCACTCAAGTATATGCCTCCTACGAAGTTTATGACCGGAAACATCTTCCGTGGTCACATACAGGATGCGCTCTTTAATATAATAGGTATCTGGACGCATCAGGGACTACAGCTCCTTGGTATGCCGACGGAGGCTATCCACACGCCTTTCATGAGCGACCGCTTCCTCTCGATCGAGAATGCGCGCTACATCTTCAACAATATGCGCTCCATCGGTGACGAGGTTGAGTTTAAGGAGGGTGGTATCATCCAGAGCCGTGCTCGTGAGGTGCTAGACAAGACGCTAGACCTCCTCGAGGAGATCAAGGGCGAGGGACTCTTTACCGCGCTCTCTAAGGGTATCTTTGCAGATATCAAGCGACCTCTCGATGGAGGACGTGGGTTGGACGGCGTCAAGCCAAAGAGCGAGCGCTACTACAACCCGACACTAGAACTAATGAAGAACCGTAAGATACAAGGCAAGCTATGAGTGGAGGACTATATTCAATGGAGTCGAAGGACTTTGACCGTACCCTCGACCTTTCGCAAGTAAAGCCTTACGGCGACACCATGAACGATGGTAAGGTACAGCTGAGCTTCACGCTGCCTGTACCTAAAGGAGCTGAAGCCGAGGAGGCCGCTAAGCTCCTACTCAAGGAGATGGGACTACAAAACCCGATGGTTGTCTTCTCAGAGGAGCTGACCAAGGGCTTTACCTTCTTCAATTGTTATGGTAGTTGCACCCATACGGTTGACTACTCCAACATTTACGTGCCCAAGGTCGAGTCGACCACCTGGAGCATGGAGGAGACCGACGAGTACATACGCACCCACATCGGGCGCAAGCTGGTGGTACTAGGAGCTAGCACGGGAACCGATGCGCACACGGTAGGTATCGATGCGATCATGAATATGAAGGGCTTCGCAGGTCACTACGGCCTGGAGCGCTACGACATGATCGACGCTTACAACCTCGGTAGTCAGGTACCCAACGAGGAGCTCATCGCCAAGGGTATCGAGATGAATGCCGATGCCCTGCTCATCTCCCAGACGGTCACGCAAAAGGATGTACACATCAAGAACATGACCGAGTTCATCGAGCTCATCGAGGCCGAGGGTCTACGCGACAAGATGATCGTCATCTGTGGCGGTCCACGTATTTCGCACGAGCTGGCTAAGGAGCTAGGCTTTGACGCTGGCTTTGGAGCTAATACCTTTGCTGACGATGTAGCGTCGTTTATCTGTCAGGAGATCGTGCGTCGTAAAGAGGCTGAGGGTAAGTAATATACCCACTTGGCTCCGCAAAGTAAGAAGTAATATAAATCAAGGTATAATACGATATGGAACTAGACAAGAATCAAGTCAGAGAGGTTATCGCCAAGCGCGTAGCCCTAGAACTAAAGGATGGCGATGTCGTCAACCTCGGCATCGGTCTACCCACGATGGTACCCAACTATCTCAAGCCAGATGTGCATGTGATGCTACAGTCTGAGAATGGTATGATCGGTATGGGTGGTGCTCCTGCTCCAGGCCAGGAGGATCCCCTTTGGATCAATGCTGGTGGTGGTGCTATCACCGCTGTACCAGAGGCTGCCACCTTCGACAGTGCTACCTCCTTCGGTATCATCCGTGGAGGTCACGTAGATGTCAGCATCCTCGGCGCACTACAGGTCGATGAGGCTGGTGACCTAGCTAACTGGATTATCCCTGGCAAGCTCGCCCCCGGTATGGGTGGTGCTATGGATCTGCTCGTAGGTACACGCAAGGTGATCCTTGCTATGACCCACACTGCAAAGGGCAAGGCTAAGATCCTCAAGAAGTGTACCCTACCACTCACAGCAGCTGGTCAGGTAGACCTCATCATCACCGAGCTATGCGTCATCGAGGTGCGCAAGGGTCAGGGACTCTACGTCACAGAGATCCGTGACGGCGTCACACGTGAGGAGATAGAGGCAGCCACAGAGGCTACGCTACACTACGTGGACGATGTCAAGCCCATGCGTCAGTAGTCTTACGACACTACCCTTAGAGCCTGCCGCCTTCGGGCGACAGGCCTTATCAAGCAACAACACACT
>URKO01000019.1 GCA_900548415.1 uncultured Porphyromonas sp. | reverse complement strand
ATAGATACAGATTACACACTACTATGAGCAACGTAATACTCGACATAAAGAATCTTCACGCCAACATAGGCGACAAAGAAATACTTAAAGGGATCAACCTCACCATCCGTGAGGGTGAGACACACGCTATCATGGGTCCCAACGGAAGTGGCAAGAGCACCCTCTCGTCTGTCCTCGTAGGGCATCCCGCCTTTACCGTAACCTCTGGCGAGGTAACTTATCTCGGTCAGGACTTGCTGGCTATGGATGCGGTCGAGCGCGCACACGCTGGACTCTTCCTCAGTTTCCAGTACCCCGTAGAGATACCAGGCGTGAGCATGGTCAACTTCATGCGCTCAGCACTCAACGAGCGTCGCAAGACTCAGGGCGAAAAGCCAATGCCCGCAGGCGAGTTCCTCAAGATGCTAAAGGAGAAGCGCGAAGTAGTCGGTCTCGATGACCGTCTCCTCAAGCGTTCGGTCAACGAGGGCTTCTCTGGTGGCGAGAAGAAGCGCAACGAGATCTTCCAGATGGCAGTCCTCGAGCCACGGCTCTCGATACTCGATGAGACCGATAGCGGACTAGACATTGATGCTCTGCGCGCCGTCGCTCACGGAGTCAACACGCTCCAGCGCCCCGACAGTGCTTGCGTCGTCATCACCCACTACCAGCGATTGCTAGACTACATCAAGCCGCAGTTTGTCCATATCCTGTACAAGGGACGGATCGTCACATCTGGTGGACCCGAGCTAGCCCTCAGACTAGAGGACGAGGGGTACGACTGGATCAAAGAAGAGGTAGCTAAAGAGGAGGAGAAGCAATGAGTCCACGTAAGCAACCACCCACCGCACACCTGCAGTATCTAGACCTTTATCAGTCTCAGCAGGCATACATTGAGCAGCACAGCGTGCCTGTGCTACAGGCGCAGCGTGCCACCGCCCAGGAGACTCTGAGCGAGTACGCCCTACCCCAGCTCGGCATGGAGGATTGGCAGCGCACGGATGTCGAGGCACTCTATGCTCCCGACTACGGGATCAACCTTCAGGAGCTAGACCTAGCTCCCGCAGGGCATAAGCAGCTCCCGCAGTATAGCTGTGACCTATCGGTCAATGAGCTCACCATCAAGGCGAGTGCACTCAACAGCAACTACCTCTACACCCACTACGCCAACCAAAAGCGCAAGCTCCCCGAGGGGGTCTTCGTCGGCTCCATCAAGGAGTTCGTCAAGGAGCACCCCGACCTAGCGGAGCGTTACTATGGGCAGATAGCCGAGGTAGACACCGACGGCACCATCGCACTCAACACGCTCTTCGTGCAGGACGCCTTCGTCCTCTACGTACCCGACGGCATGCAGCTCGAGCAGCCCGTGCAGCTCGTCCAGCTACTCCACGCCCAGGAGCCACTCCTCTGCATTCGTCGCTGGCTCATCATCATCGGGGAGCGTGCCAAAGCATCTGTCCTTGTCTGCGACCACACGATAGATCGTACTAACTTCCTCATCAACCAAGTGGCCGAGATCTACGTCGGTGACGGTGCCCAGCTCAAGCTCTTCGACATGGAGGAGAATAGCCACCAGACGCACCGCACCTGCGCCTACTTCCTGCGCCAGGGAGCAGAGAGCCAAGTGACCCTCGCCGCCTATACGCTCAATAATGGAGTAACGCGCAACAGCTTCCGGACACGCTTCCTCGGGGAGCATGCCGAGCAGATACTAGGCGGAGTCGCTGTGACCAATGGCACACAGCATGTCGACACATTCACACGTGTCGAACATACCAAGCCCAAGTGTCATAGCACGCAGCTCTTTAAGAACCTCCTCGAGGAGCAATCCACGGGAGCCTTCTCAGGGCGCATCTTCGTGGCGCAGTCGGCGCAGCAGACCGAAGCTTACCAGAGCAATCGCAATATGCTTCTCTCGCCCGGGGCTCGCATGTACAGCAAGCCACAGCTAGAGATCTATGCCGACGACGTCCAGTGCTCGCACGGTATGGCTACGGGACACCTCGACGAGCAAGCACTCTTCTACATGATGCAGCGAGGCATCCCCGAGCATGAGGCACGGGTCATGCTGAGCGTTGCTTTCGTCAGAGATGTCATAGACCTCATGCCCCTAGAGGATTTACAGGACCGCGTCGAGAGCATCGTACGCAATCGTCTCCTCGGCAAAGAGCCGACACACTGCAGCCAGTGTGGCAAGCTGATCTTCTAACACGCACTATACTATCGTAATGAGATCTCGCTGGAGACTACACCTCGTGATGCTTTGCGTCACCATTATCTTTGGAATAAATGGGCCCTTCACCAAGGCACTCCTTGGTGGGGGGCTCACTCCATATACACACATGTTCTGTCGCTTCCTAGGTGCCACGATACTCTTTTGGATCGCTTCGATCTGGGCGCCACGAGAGCGCATCGATCGCAAGGATTGGGGTAAAATGACCTTAGCCTCGCTGACCGGTATCTTCTTCAACCAAGGGCTCTTTGCCATAGGCATGTCAATGACCTCGCCTGTCAATCAGTCGCTCGTTGCCACATTAGGGCCCATCGTCACCATGCTCCTCGCAGCTGTCGTACTCAAGGAACCGATCACACGGCTCAAGGGGATCGGCGTACTCATCGGGGCCTCAGGAGCCCTGCTCCTCATATCTACCAACGGCTCCTCCACCGTAGGCTCTACGCTAGGCGACTTGATCTGCGCCACAGCAACCGTCTCCTACGCCATCTACCTAACTTCCTTCAAGACACTCATACAAAAGTACCACCCGGTTACCTTGATGAAGTGGCTCTTTGTCATCTCCCTCCTCGGATCCGCTCCGATGGGCGTACGTGACATGATACGCACCGAGTGGAGCACCTTCGATGCGACCTTCTACGGGCAGCTAGCCTTCGTCGTCGTGGGCGCCACCTTTGTCGCCTACCTTTTACTGCTCTTCGCACAGCGAGGCTTGCGCCCTACCGTCGTCAGCATCTACAACTACGGCATCCCCGTCATCGCCTCGATGCTGGCCGTCATGATGGGTCAAGACCAACTCACACTCACCAAAGTAGCCTCCGCTATCCTCATCCTGCTCGGGGTCTTTATGGTAACCCGCAGCAAAAGCCGCCAGCAACTCCTCCGCGAGCAGCTCAGCAACGAGTAGCCCCCTTCGAGGCTCTCGCAAGAAAACACGCGATCCGATATAACCGCCACGTAGGAAATCCAAATTCCTATGTGGCGATTCTGTTTTTATTGCTGTCCGATTACTCGATTTCGACCAATCTACAGTTTCCTTCGTATGAAACTCTAGTTTCCCACCTATGAAACTTTAGTTTCACCCGTATGAAACTCCAGTTTCACCCATATAAGACTCTTACCGGACAACAATGTTTTTATGGGAGGAGGGATTAGAGATTAGAAGACAGAGGCGGGGGATGCTCCATCTGAACACTTTTTCGTACCTTTGCCTCTAGAAGTGGATGAGTCACTAGATCGACGCACTCCTAGGCTGTACAGATATTAGAGTTGCACGATACGATACAGCTTGTATGGAGAGGCTTAGGATCTGCTACGGAGGTAGCTCTGGCTCTGCATCGACCTAGATAATAACGACCGAGCAGAGCGTCCCATATCACACAGGACTGACCCATCACTCAGCCTATTCACACATTACACACCTTACTTAGGTCGACCATCGTGCTAGCCTGCCGTCTCGCCACAGCACCTGCTAGATCGTTGATTTCGTTGCCTCTATCATTTCGCTTATAGCTTTTCCAAAGCTCAGCATGGTAGCCCTTTGCAACAAGTCGTAAGGTGCATTTATCCAGCATAACATCAGTACATCATGCAGAAGTACACCATCGTAGATCTCAATGGTATGACGGAGGAGCAACTCAAAGAGGTTGCCTCCCAACTAGAGATTACCAAGATGGCCTCCGAAAAGAAAGAGGTCATCTACCAAATTCTAGACGCTCAGGCAGAGGCTGTAGCTACCCAGACGGTCGAGCAGCAGCAGAGCAACAAGCGCAAAGAGCGACAGAGCAACTCCCGCAATAACAAAGCCAATAAAGAGGAGAAAAAGGACGCTAAAGACGAGAGCAACAAGCCTGAGCAAAAGAACAAGTCAAACTCTCGACAGAACAAGCGCACCGCTAAGACGGACAAGGCAGACGCCGCCAACCAGCCCTCTGAGATAGATCGCCAAGAGGCTATCGCTATCGTCGAGGAGGCTGCCGCTACACAGTCTGAGGAGAAGGGCGCAAAGCGCAACAACAACCAGCGCAATAATAAGGAGCGCAACAACCGCAATAACAAGCGTCAGGAGCAGACGAACCAATCTGATAAGGAAAACAAGGAGAGCAAGGAGGAGAAGCGCCCCTCAGACAAGCGTCCTCAAGCTAAGCAAGACGCAGAGGAGGAGCAGCAGGAGGAGACGCCTATGGTCTTTACCCATCCCGACGCAGACTCACTACTGGGCGAGGTGCTGGGCGAGTCCCACAATGATCACAGGGGTCACAAAGAGGCTGAGGCTGACTCTGACGAGCCAGCACAAAAGGGTAAGCAGCAACACAACAAGAGCAAAGAGGTCGAGGAGGAAGAAACTTCATACGACTTCTCCAATATCCTGACCGCTAGCGGACTGCTAGAGGTGTCGCAAGAGGGATACGGCTTCCTCCGTAGCTCAGACTACAACTACTTCCCCTCACCTGACGACATCTACGTCCCTATAGACATCATCAAGAAGTGGCACCTCAAGACGGGTGATGTCGTCGAGGGTAGCATACGTCCACCGAAGGGTAGCGAAAAGTACTTCCTACTACAGAACATCCTACTCGTCAATGGTCGCCACCCCAAGGACAATCTGGATCGGGTCTCCTTTGACATGCTGACGCCTCTCTTCCCAGAGGACAAGTTTAAGCTAGAGTCGCAGGGCATTGCTGCTGTTTACGACAAGACCGCCATGCGCATCGTGGATCTGGTCACCCCCATCGGCAAGGGACAGCGTGGACTCATCGTCGCTCAGCCTAAGACCGGTAAGACGATGCTACTCAAGGACATTGCCAATGCGATCTCTGCCAATCATCCTGAGGTCTACATGATTATCCTCTTGATCGACGAGCGCCCTGAGGAGGTGACTGATATGGCGCGCAATGTCAATGCTGAGGTGGTTGCCTCGACCTTTGATGAGCCTGCCGACCACCACGTGAAGCTCGCTGAGCTGGTACTCGCCAAGGCTAAGAGTATGGTCGAGAGTGGTCACGATGTACTCATCATGCTAGACTCGATCACACGCCTCGCACGTGCTTACAATACGGTACAGCCTACCTCGGGCAAGATCCTCTCAGGAGGTATCGAGGCGAATGCGCTGCAAAAGCCGAAGCGATTCTTCGGAGCTGCGCGCAACATTGAGCACGGCGGTAGTCTCACCATCTTAGCGACGGCTCTGACCGAGACGGGCTCTAAGATGGATGACGTCATCTTTGAGGAGTTCAAGGGTGCTGGCAATATGGAGCTACAGCTTGATCGTCGCCTGTCCAACAAGCGCATCTTCCCCGCTATCGACATCCTCGCTAGTAGCACCCGTCGTGATGACCTCCTACTAGACTCGACGACGCTACAGCGCATGTGGATCCTACGCAACCATCTATCGGACATGAATACGGTAGAGGCGATGGAGTTCCTCAAGCAGCGCATCGAGCTGACGGAGACCAACCTAGAGTTTCTCGCCTCGATGAACGACTAGGCCTCGATGAGTCACTAGCCGCCAAAGAGTTAACGACAACTACCCCCCACTTCCGCTCCGCACCACATGCTCCAGTTCGTGGAGATTGCTTAACTTTGTGGTGAGGAGCGGGAGTCTTCTACCTCCCCTTCTCAAGGGTGCTACACATGTAGCCTCTCTCGACTCGTAATCATCCACTCTTAGCCTGTACATCTCAATGTATCGCATCGGAGATATCTTAGAGCAAGCTCTACTACTGCACGACTGCGTCGTACTCCCTACGATAGGAGCCTTCATCGTGGAGCAAACGCCTCCACTCTATGACAAGGATCTCAATGTCATCACGCCAGCAGGGCAGCGCATCTCATTCAACGCCTCTCTAGTAGATCGTGACGGCATCCTAGACAGTTGCTACGCACGCACCCTAGGGCTATCTGTACGCAGAGCGCGCCTAGTGGTAGACTCCGACGTGACCGTGATCAGGCACCAGCTATATCAGTCTGGCTCCCTGACCATCGGCTCCAACCTCGGCATCCTCACGCTGCAGGAGAGCGGCGAGCTACTCTTTACTCCCGTACAGGAGCGACAAGGGCTGAGATCGATACACTCTTACGGGCTCTACCCTCAGAGCTGCTTGCTCCCAGCCGTCGCACCAGTCGATCATGTCGCTACGGAGCCTGCCAGTGAGACGAAGAGTGATCGGAAGTATTGGACGATACGTATCAATCGGACTGCGGCTAATTGGGCTGCAGCTGGAGCTATCTGCTTCCTCTGCTTACTACCCATCAGCTCTGACAGTAACCCTGATCGTTACAGTGCGGGCTTCGTCCCCTACGGCTGGCTCGACGAGGCAAGCGTGGTGACGCCAGAGCAAAAGCAAGCCAAGCCCAGCATAGCTCTAGCTCCAAAAGCTGAAACACAGGAAGAGATCGTCTCTACGACTCCTGAGCATGCCACATCCTCGTCTCTAGTTATCACGCACGACGAGGCTTTACAGCAAGGAAGCCACGCTGTCGTCGTTGGGGTTTTCAAGGGGCCCAAGCGTGCAGAGCAATTCATCGAAGAGGCAGCAACAGACCAGACTCAGGCCGAAGGGATCTCCCTACAGATCATCCAGGAGTCCTCTCGCTGTCTCGTCATCGCAGGCATCAGTTCCTCTGAAGAGCGTGCAGGCGAGCTACGTCGCTCCGTCTCCGCGCTATCCGACAGCTTCGCTGGAGCGTGGATCTACGCACTTTAGTAGCGTTTTACCGCCACTACACGAACTCTTAAACAAGCGATAAGAGCCTCTCATATCAGAGGTGTCAGCAGACGCATCACACCATGAGTGATACGTCTCCACAACCTATTGCGTCGTGGGACTACCCTACGACACAGAGAGAGTGTTGTCTCAAAGCTATCGACAAACTGCCGTGCGACCGCCGACGAGTAGGCAATGGTGGTCAGATCGAAGTTGTACTCAAAGCTTCTGAAGTCTAGGTAGGGTGTTCCCGTCACCACGCGCTCCTTATCGACCACTGCATAAGTAGCCTCACGTAGGCCGTCATAATAGTAAATCTCCACGCCAGCCCGCAGCAAGTCGGTAAAGAAGGCGTGCGAAGCCTTAGGAGCCAGCCAGCTACGACCACGGCGAGGTAGGATCACCCGTACCTGCACCCCTGAGAGCGCCGTAGAGATGAGCGCCTGCTGTATGCTAGAGGTGGGGATCAAGACAGGCGACTCGATGTAGAGCGACTGACGCGCCTGCAGGAAGGCATGCGTGAAGATCATTTCTAGCGAGGGGAATTCGTCCGTAGGGTGCGTCGGGAAGATCTGCATCTTGATCGGCTCGGCCGTGACCACTGTAGAGGAGCTCTGCTGTGGCGAGAGCAATTGCTGCGTCGCCACATACCAGTCTAGCGCAAAGCTGTACTCCAGTTGACGTACCACGGCACCTGTCATACGCAGATGAGTCGTCGCCAGTGGTTGCGCCCCTTGAGGCAAATGCTGCAGCTCCGAGAGTAGGACGTTGCCCCCTGTAAAGCCTACGGCACCATCCACCACCACGAGGTTACGATGGTTTCGATAGTTCACGCGGCTCGTAAGCAGCCGAAAGCGTACGGGGAGAAAGGCAGCGACCTCTCCGCCCAACTGCTCCATCCGCTTGCGATAGCGTCGACTCAAGCTTCGCGACCCCACGTCATCGTAGAGCCAGTAGAGAGCTACCCCCTCCTGAATGCGCTCTGCGAGTAGATCTAGCAAAGCGTCCAGCCACAAGCCCTCCTCGATGCGGTACAGCTCGATGTAGACATAGTGCTGCGCCTGTGCGATAGCTTCCCGACAAGCCGCGAGCCACTCGCGACTATCGTCGTAGTGCGTCAGCTCATTAGTCGTGGTCAGGGGCGTATCGGTCAGTCGCTCGATGAGAGCGGATAGCGATGCGAGCTTACGATCGGCGACCTCCTCGACCTCCGTGCTAGGCAGCGACTTAGTCTCTACAGGAGCATCCGAGAGCGACCGTCTCACCTCCACATCGATCAGCTGCTTGCGTCGTAGCGAGTAGCCGAAGATGATGTAGAGCAGGAGTCCCACGACTGGTAGAAAGATGACGACCAGTAACCACGGGATCGAAGAGACCGCACTGCGCTCCTCCCCTAGCACGATCACAATGCCCCCAATGACAGAGAGCAGGTAAAGGAGGAAGAGGAGCTCAGCCATCGCTAGAGGATCGTTAAGTCATACGGATGACTCTCGCTGTAAGCTTCAGCACGAGCCATGATACCTTCAAAACACTCTCCACGAGTTGTCCGTCCGTTCTGCACTGCGACCGCCTCGACCACACCCGAGGCGCACTTCACGCCGTCACTACGTACGATGACCTGGTCGAAGATGAGCTTTACTCCCTCACGTCTGGCACGCAGTGCCGTGTGAAAGGTATCGCCACTCCGCAACGAGCGATGATAGGTTATAGAGACCTTGTAAACGAAGAGATCAAGGCCCAAATCGTGCATCTCAGCAAAGCTATCGCCTAGTGCCAGCCAAAACTCGTGGCGGGTGTGCTCCATGTAGCACTGATAGTTGCTATTGTTGACCACGCCCTGGAGGTCGCACTCGTAGTCTCGCACCTTGAGCGTGAGACCATACTGATATTTGATTGGTTGTTTCATCTGATATAGTTGTTTCTTTAGTGAAAATGGTTATTCCTAGTTTTATTCCCTACCCCTTGAAGTGCTGTACCTCCGCACGCTCTCTAAAGAGGTAGAGCCGGTCATTCGCCCGCACCTTACGGGGTACAGGAATGGAGATGCGTTGCCCCTTAGTAGCACGAGAGACCGGCTTCAGCTCGTAGCGCATCTCCGAGAGCGTCATATCGACCACGCCCGTCGTCGGCCCGATGATCAGGATGCGATCGTCCAGTGCCAGCTCGCCACTCTCCACCTCTATCTCGGCGACTCCTATCTTGCTAAAGTACTTAACAATGTGAGCCACGTACTCCTTCTCACGCACAGCACTAGAGCCAGCAAAAGGTGTCCACTCGCCCAGCCGCTGTCCGAGATAGTAACCGTCCCAAAAGCCTCTATTGAAAACCTCCCGTAGTCGCTCATCCCACTGCGCTATCCGAGCCTCATCGTAAGTGCCCGCACAGACAGCATCGATAGCCTCGCGGTAGCACTGCACCACCGTAGAGACATACTCCGGGCCACGGGCACGACCCTCTATCTTAAAGACCGTGACACCCGCCAGCATCATCTTATTGATGAAGTGGATCGTCTTCAGATCCTTAGGCGACATAATGTTCGGGTGCGTCACCTCTAGCTCGACCCCCTGACGATCATCGTAGACGCGGTAGCCACGGCGACAGATCTGTGCACAGCTACCCCGATTGGCACTCGTATCTTGATGGTGCAGACTCAGATAGCACTTGCCCGAGACCGCCATGCAGAGCGCCCCGTGGGCAAACATCTCTATCTCCACCAGCCGTCCCGACGGCCCGACGATATGCTCCTCCGCTATCTTACGTCTGATCTCTGCCACCTGATCTAGATTCAGCTCACGAGCCAAGACCACCACATCGGCAAACTGTGCGTAGAAGCGCAAAGCCTCCCAGTTGCTAATGTTAAGCTGTGTAGAGAGATGCACCTCCAGCCCCAGACGATGCGCCTCCATCAGGGTCGCCACATCGGCAGCGATCACCGCCGTAACCTGTGCCTGCTGCGCATGGTAGAGGATCTCGCGAAGCAGTGTCAGGTCCTCATCGTAGATGATCGTATTGACCGTCAGGTAGCTCTTCACGCCACTCCTCCGGCAGGTCTCCACGATACGGTAGAGGTCATCTGTCGTAAAGTTGTAGGCAGACTTAGCCCGCATGTTGAGCGCCTCAATGCCAAAGTATATGCTATTCGCTCCAGCACGTATCGCAGCACTCAAGCTCTCATACGACCCCACAGGAGCCATCACCTCATAGCGGCTAGGGTCACGCAGCTCCTCGGGGAGCGTCACCAACTCACGCTTTATGATCGAGTCGGTCGTCTCTATTCTCTCTGCACGTTCATTCATAGGGACAAAGATACAAACTTACCCTCAAGCGACCGCATCCGTCGATCCACACGCTAGTACTTCAGTTTGCCAAAAAGCGTACATTTGTACCCCACACTATCCATTGCTTACGAGATCGGAAGAGCGTCGTGTAGGGAAAGAGTGTAGATCTCGGTGGTCGCC
>URKO01000018.1 GCA_900548415.1 uncultured Porphyromonas sp. | reverse complement strand
AACCACGATGCTGTAACCTTTGATACAACGGACGCACGAGCCGTGCGTCCCTACAGATCGCTATACGTCTCGTGCGTCCCTATAAATCGTTACACGTCGGATCGTTACGCCGTGACGACGGGCGCTGTCCGGTGACGACTGTCGCCGTGACTAGTCGAGGAGCTTCTGTGCCTCCTCCTGTAGCTTAGCTTTGCTCTGTGCGCCGACGAGCTTGCTGACCATCTCACCGCCCTTGAAGAAGAGGATCGTTGGGATGTTGCGGATACCGTACTGACTGGGCAGGTCGCTGTTTTCGTCGACGTTGACCTTGCCGATGATGATCTTGCCGTCGAACTCCTCAGCGAGCTCCTCAATCATCGGGCCGATCATCTGACAGGGACCACACCAGGTAGCCCAGAAGTCTAGGATCATCGGTTTGCCCTCAGCCATTAGACCGGCTATATTTGCATCTGTTATTTCCATTGCCATAGTTCTTGTGTATTTAGAGTTAGTATGAAATGTCTTCTATATAATAGGTAGGGACTATCACTTAGCTGTCTGCACGGCACACTGGATCTGGTACTTCTTGACGATCTCCAGGAGCCACTTGCCGGGCTCTATGCTGGGTGCATACATGGTGGTCGTGTAGGGTACCATAGAGGAGCAGAAGGTTATCTCTAGCTCCGTCTTACCAGGGTGATCCTTGATTGCGTTGCCCAGCTCGATAGCACCCTCGAGGGTGTTGGGGCGGTCGAGTATCTCCTCCTCGCCGTCGGCACCCTCTTCGTATGCAACCGTTGGGGTGGCGTCTTCGCCCTGACTCAGATTGATGGTCAGCTGGATGCTCCTGAAGGCATCCTCTGTGATGTCTGAGAGGAGCTGCATGCTCTGCACAGTGCGGTAGAGGCGATTCGGATCGTATCGGCTTGGCGTGACGCTCATCTTCGCTAAGATGGCTAGTCCTTCCTGTGCAAAGTTACCGAAATTTACGTAATCCTGCCCAAAGAGCGGTATCTCGCCCGTGCCGGAGGTGTCTTCGATCTGGATAATGGCGTAAGGCTCGTTTCGCTTGCTAATGCCTTGACGCACCTTGGTGACTAGACCGGCGCTGGTGAGCTGCGTGAGCCCTAGCTCGGCAAAGTGCTCTAGGTCGGAGGCGGGGCAGTTGCAGATGTTCTCGATGATAAAAGCGTAAGGGTCTAGCGGGTGGGCGCTCAGGTACATACCTATATAGGTCTGCTCCTTGGTGAGTCGCTCTAGATGGCTCCAGGGCTCGACATCCTTGGGGGGCATTGGCTTGGGGAGTTTGACACTGGGGTCGCTATCGCCAAAGAGTGAGGCCTGCACCTGCGTGCGCTCGCTCTCGAGGATCTTGCCGTACTGCATGAGTGCTGTGAGGAAGGTCTCGTCCTTGCCATAGGAGAGGCTGCTCGCGTTACTCTTAGCGATGGGTGCGAAGTAAACCTCTCGCGCGATGCCAAAGTTGTCGAAAGCACCTGACAGGATGAGTGCCTCGAGTGCACGTCGTGAGCAGTTGCTCAGGTCGGTGCGCTGGAAGAAGTCGTACACGTCTTGGTAGGGTCCATGCTCCTCGCGCTCCTGTATGATAGCCTCAGCGACTGATAGCCCGACGTGTGAGATACCTCCGAGGCCAAAGCGTATGACGCCCTCTTTGTTTGCCGAGAAGGCGGAGAAGCTCTCGTTGACGTCTGGCCCCTTGACCTCTAGTCCCATGTGCTGCACCTCCTCGAGGTACTTGGTGAGCTTGTCGGACTTGTTTTGGTTGCAGGTCAGTAGCGCAGCCATAAACTGTGCGGGGTAGTGCGCCTTGAGGTAAGCGGTCTGGTAGGCGACCCATGCGTAGCAGACGGAGTGACTCTTGTTGAAGGCGTAGCTGGCAAACTTCTGCCATCCGTCGTAGATGCGCTCGAGGGTGTCACGTGGATGCCCCTTGGCGACCCCGTTTTCGACAAACTTGATGCGGTACTTGGCCATCTCTTTTTCCTTCTTCTTACCCATCGCCTTACGCAGGCTATCGCTGTCGCCTCGTGTGAAGTCGCCCAGCACACGAGAGAGGATCATCACCTGCTCCTGGTAGACGGTGATGCCGTAGGTGTCCTTGAGGTAAGGCTCCATCTCGGGTAGGTCGTAGGTGATCTCCTGACGACCATGCTTGCGCTCGATGAAGGTGGGGATATTGTCCATAGGCCCTGGGCGGTAGAGCGCGTTCATAGCGACTAGGTCCTTAAACTCGGTCGGCTCTAGCTGCTGCAGGTACTTGCGCATGCCTGGGCTCTCAAACTGGAAGGTGCCGACGGTGTCGCCGCGTGAGTATAGCTCGAAGGTCTTGGGATCGTCGACGGGGATCGTGTCGATGTCTAGGTCTATGCCGTAGCTCATCTTGATGTTTTCTAGGGCATCGTTGATGATGCTGAGGGTCTGCAGACCGAGGAAGTCCATCTTGATCAGTCCCGTGGGCTCGATCACCTTACCCTCATACTGGGCTACGAGCTTGCGCTCGTTGGTGTCTGGGTCGATGGCGGTAGAGAGGGGGACGACGTCGCTGACGGGCGGGCCGCTGATGATGACACCGCAGGCATGTACGCCCGTGGTGCTGGCTGTGCCCTCTAGCTGACGGGCATAGCGGATCGTATTGGCTAGCTGCTCGTTCTGACTAACGGATGCCTCGCGAAACTCTTGGTTGTTTTGCACCATCCACTCTAGGTTGAGGTGCTTGACTCCCTCGGGTGCTCTATCGGGGATGAGTTTGCAGAGCCTATTGGCTTGGTCTAGCGGTAGCTCCTCGACGCGTGCCACCCCTTTGATCGCCCCTTTTGTAGCCATCGTGGTGAGCGTGATAATGTTGGAGACATGATCGCGACCATACTTATTGGTGACCCACTCGAGGACACGCCAGCGGTTCTTATCGTCAAAGTCAATGTCGATATCGGGCATGGAGATACGGTCGGGGTTGAGAAAACGCTCGAAGAGCAAGCCGTACTTGATCGGTTCGATCTGGGTGATCGAGAGACAGTAAGCGACGGCAGAGCCAGCTGCGGACCCACGACCGGGACCAACGCGCACGCCTAGCTGTCGGGCTGCTGCGATGAAGTCCTGCACGACGAGGAAGTAGCCGGGGAAGCCCATGTTCTGTATCACGCCCAGCTCCATGTCGATGCGCTCCTGCACCTCTGTGGGGACGGGGTCTCCGTAGCGCTTCTTGGCTCCCTCGTAGGTGAGGTGGCGCAGGTAGTCGTCTTCGCTAGCAAAGCCCTCGGGAAGCTCGAAGTGAGGCATCAGCGGAGCGTGGTCGATGCTGTAGTACTCCACCTTGTTGCACACCTCTAGCGTGTTCTCCAGTACGTCTGGGTAGTCGGCAAAGATTGCCGTCATCTCCTCGGGCGACTTGAGCCACTCCTGCTTGGTGTAGCGCATGCGGTTCGGATCGGAGATCGGCGAATTGGTCGTCATACAGATCAGGTGGTCGTGCGCCTCGGCATCTTCTTCGTTCAGGAAGTGGGTGTCGTTCGTCGCAATGACTTTGATGCCCAGCTCTTGTCCTATCTTGATCACCTCCTGAGCTACTTGTAGCTGCTTGCGGTAGGTCTCCTCACCACTCGGCGAGTCGCTATTCGGATGGAGCATGATCTCTAGATAGTAGTCCTCGCCGAAGGTCTCCTGATACCATCGAGCCGTCTCGCGCGCCTCGTCGAGACGCCCGTGCAGGATATGCTGTGCGATCTCGCCACCGAGGCAAGCACTGGAGGCGATGATCCCCTCATGATGCTCTGCTAGCAGCTTCTTGTCGATACGCGGCTTGTAATACTCACCATGCTCCCACGCTATGGAGACCATCTTGATGAGGTTGCGGTAACCCTGGAGGTTCTTAGCTAGGAGTATCAGGTGGTAGCCGCTGCGGTCTATGCTGCGGGTGGGGTTGTCGGGATCTTTGGCATCTTTGTCCTTCAGCTCGAGCGAACGGCGCGCTACGTACACTTCGCAGCCCACGATCGCCTTGAAGAGACTCTGCTCGATCGTCTTGATCTCCCCCTCGATGCGCGCGATCTCGTCTGCGTTAGACGCATCGGCTTCTAGCTCTTTGATCTGCTTGCGGAGCGACTTGATCTGGGCGAGCTTGTCACCGTTGATCTTATCGTTGGCATAGTTGGTAAAGTTCTTGATGCCATACATAGCACCATGATCGGTGAGCGCAATGCCCGGCATACCGCAGGCGACCGCCTTGTCGACGAGCTTCTCGACGGGCGCCATACCATCTAGTATAGAGTAGTGCGAGTGAACGTGCAGTGGCACGTACATACGTGTCCCAGCCGAGGGACTATGGGGAGTGTCGGGAGTGTGATTCATGAGACTGAGCGTGAGATGTAAAGAGGTACGAGCGAGCTTCGGGTCGCTCTCTCGGGAGCAACGATGCCCCCGCAAATCCTCCCTACAAAGATACACTATTCGCCGCAAATGATCCCCGATGGAGGACTGCTGCTTTTCCTCCTTTGGTCACTAGAATAGATTAGCGGGACCACCTCACCATCGTGAGATGATCCCGCTATCGGTATGTTTTGGGGGAAGGTGCTAGGCTACTCCTCCTCTGGTGCTGACTCCTCGCTCTCCTCGTCGTGGAACTTGAGTAGCGTGTTGATCTCCTCCTGGAGCTTGGTGTGCACCTTATAGAGCTCGTCGACAGAGAGAGGCTCCTGCTCGTCGAGCGTGACTAGCTCCTTAACCTTTGCTGCGAGAGCCTGCTCCTTGGCCTGCTCCTTAGCGGCAAAGAGCTGCTCGCTGTGCTGCTCCATCGTGTTGTTGACGAGGCTCTCGATGAATTCATCGTTGGAGAGTAGCTGACCGAGACCAGCAGCTTGTACTTGTCTCATGACACCCTCTCTGACGATCTGGCGAACCAGTCCTTCGGAGACCTCAACGCCTAGCTGCTTGATGAGCTCG
This sequence comes from uncultured Porphyromonas sp., assembly GCA_900548415.1. GTDB lineage: Bacteria > Bacteroidota > Bacteroidia > Bacteroidales > Porphyromonadaceae > Porphyromonas > Porphyromonas vaginalis. Next base: position 5,603 of record URKO01000018.1, on the reverse strand, counting down.
GCGATCATGCACTGGTAGCGCACGTAAGGCATAACCTGGTTGATGCGCTTGTCGTACTCCTCCTGAGTCTCCTCCTCTGTCTTTTCGTTGAGTAGGAGGGCTAGGTGCTTGTCAGAGAAGGGCAGCCCCTGGATCTGCTCGACGACATACTTGGAGACGACCGTGGTAAAGACATCGTTAGCCATCGATGCGTTGCGCGACTCCTGCATGTGCTTTAGCTCAGCTCTGAGTCCCTCCTCGGTAGTCACCTCAGTCGTTGGGCCGAGCATCAGCTTAAAGAGCTTCTCATCGATAGCGTGTGGCGTGTTGCGTAGGATGCGGTTGATCTTGATCTCAAAGGGGTTCGTGTGATCCTTGACCTCCTCCTGCTTGATCTGGAGGAAAGATGCGATCTCGACCTCGCTGCCGTCATAAGCCTTCTGTAGGTCTATGGTGAGCGTGTCATCCTTGTGCGCCTTAAGGATCTCTGCGCGAATCTCCTCATTGGTCACATACTGTGGCATGAGGAAGCTCTCCTCGAGCGCGATGCCCTCAGAGGCGTGCTCGCCCTTGTCGTCTAGCTCCTGTACAGAGACGTAGAGGATATCTTTCTCCTGTACGTCCTCAACCTCGGAGCGCTCGCCAGCACTCGCCTGAGCGTTGCTGATCATCTGATCGATCTCGGCATCGTCGACCTGGACGGTGTAGTGGGGGAGTGTCACGCTGCTATCGATCGTCTGGGGGAACTGAGGGAGCAGTCCCGTGGATATCTGTAGCTGGTAGTCTGTCTGCTCAGGCGTATAGCTATTGTCGTCTTGCTCCATGAGAAGACCGCCGATCGTCTTAATGCCCTGCTCCTTGAGATAGTTAATGGCCTCATTGGATGTGGCCTTGTTGATAACGCTAAAGCGCACAGCCTGACCGTACTTCTTCTCAATGAGTGCTGCTGGGGTCTTGCCTGGGCGGAATCCTGGCGTTTCAGCCGTCTTGCGCAGATGCTTCAACTGATCGGTGACCTGCTCTTTAATTTCGTCACTGGTGAGCGTGATGTTCAAGAGAACCTGATCTTCCTTAAGCTCGTGTGATATGTTCATAGGACTAAGATGCTATATGCGTGTATATTTAGTTATAGAGGACAAAGGTACGAAAAAAGAGATTAGAAGTTAGAGATTAGATATCAGAGGTTAGAGGCTAGAGATTAGAGTCTGACCATTCCGATAGCTCCAGCCAACCGCTAGTTCTGACCATTGATCAGCGGCTGGGCATACATCTGGAGGAGCTGCGTGCGCAGTTCGTCGGTGCTGTAAGCGTCAGTCGGTGCTTTAGCAATCTGCTCATCGAGGTAGCGGAGCGTCTTCTCCTTGTCAGCCTCGCTGTAGAGCTCCTTCGGGTGCGCCTTGTCAGGGTGAAGGAGGTCGTAGGCGATGTAGTTGATCGGGTATAGGCGGTAGTTGCTGTGTAGCTCCGTGTCGATGATTGTGGCGATGCGGGGGTAGAGTTGCTGCTTGGGTAGGGCTCGTAGCTCGGCCTCTAGCTCAGGCGTGATCAGGTCGTTGAGACGCGTGCCGACGGCAAAGTGTACGCGTCCCTTGTAGCCGAGTAGACCAGTCTTCATATTGAGCAAGTCCTCCTCGCCCCCCTTGACATACTGCTCGTTGGGGTGATGCTTGCGCCAGAGTAGCTCGCACGCCTTGAGGATGTCGCAAGGGTCGTACTCGTAGCTGATAGTGGTGGGGGCGATGTTGACCCGCATCAGCTGGGTCAGCGGGTCGTTGCTTTGCGAGGAAGCGATCATCTTGAGAACGCTCGGCTGTGTCTGGTCGCTATTGTCCTTGGCGCGGCCCTCACGCTGGGCGATCCATACCGACTTGTGATCCTGCTGTATGCTCTGGTCGATAAAGGCAGAGAGTGCTTGAGCGGCTAGGAGCATCTGCCGGATCGGTAGCGAGCGACGCACGACAAAAGAGTCGTTGAGCTTGACGACTGCCTCGATCCACGGCCTGCCGAAGAGGTTGTCGCCGATAGCGATGCGTGGCATCAGATAGTTGCGCTCTCGCATGACTAGGTTGAGAAATGCGGAGTCGAGTATGATGTCTCTGTGGTTTGTGACAAAGGTCGTGGGCAGATCTCCGCCTAGTCTACTGGCTCCGCTAAGGGATACGGAGAAAGTGGTCTGCTTCGCCAGCTTGACCACGAGGGGGTAGGAGATGAGTTCCTTAAAAGCATCAACACTCTGGATGCTCTTTAGGTGCTGTAGGAGCGCAGTCGTCTCCTCCTCCGAGAGCAGTGCCGATAGGACGTGACGTAGCTCAGGTTGGTTGGCTAGCTGGGCAACGACAGCTGGCACCTCCTCGTCGAGGTAGGGACGTATAGAGTCGTACTCGTACGGCTGTGGGGCTGTGTGTGTGGTCATGATAGTTTGCTCTTGATGATACGTGTGATGAGGTCGCTCAGCTGTAGGCCAGCTGCATGTACCTGCTGCGGGATGAAGCTGGCCTCCGTCATGCCCGGGGTCGTGTTGACCTCTAGAAGCGTGGGGATGCCGTCCGCCTCGATGATGTAGTCTATACGTACGAAGCCGTAGCAGTCTAGTAGGTGGGCGATCGTCAGCGAGGTCTCCTGTACGCGCTGTGTCAGCTCTGGCGAGATGCGTGCGGGGGTTATCTCATCGCTCTTGCCGTAGTACTTAGCGTCATAGTCGAAGAAAGTGTCGTGTGCCACCACCTCTGTGACAGGTAGGGCAAAAGAGTCGTCGGGTAGGATCACGCATCCGCAGGTCACCTCGGTGCCGACGATGCACTCCTCAACGAGGACGTCGGGTGCTGCGGTGTAAGCGTCCGCCACGGCTGATGGCAGCTGCTCCCACTGGTCAATGCGCGTTGTAGCGATGCTGGAGCCTCCGGTGTTGGGCTTGACAAAAAGCGGTAGGCGCAGACGAGACTCGATCAACTGTTGCTCTTCGGGTGAGAGCTGTTGGGTGTGATTGCGGAGGCAGTGGGAGCGAGCGATGCGCAAGCCGTGATGCGCAAGGTAAGCGTTGCACGCCTCCTTATTAAAGGTCAAAGCCTCGCAGAGCACACCACCTGTAGTGTAGGGGATGCCGAGCATGTCTAGGTAACCCTGTAGGAGACCATTCTCTCCAGGGGTGCCGTGGATGGTAATGTAAGCTAGTGCGAAGGTCACTTCGGTTGCGCCAAAGCGTGCGACCAGTGCACGATCTATCGTTCCCGCCTTCCCCTCAGCGTCTGTCACGCTCCACGCGTCGGCCGTGATGGTGACTAGATAGGGAGTGAAGAGGGTTTGATCAATCTGCTTGAGGATCGTCTGGGCACTACGCTGCGAGACCTCCGCCTCGCCAGAGTATCCGCCACAGATGATCGCAATATTGGGTTTGTCCATAAGGTGTGATGGGATATTGCAATGGTTCTTTTAGTTAGAGAGTTCGAGCGGTGCTACATAGCGTCTCCACTTGTCTATGAGCTGGCTCATATCGTCGGGCAGTGGTGTCGAGAAGTGCATCCGCTCACCCGTCACGGGGTGGTCGAAAGCAAGTGTCTCAGCGTGCAATGCTTGGCGGGGACAGATCTTGAGGCAGTTATTGACAAACTGCTGGTAGGAGCTGGTGCGCTGTCCCCAGAGGATCTGGTCGCCACCATAGCGCTCATCGCCAAAGAGCGGGTGGTCGATAGACTTCATGTGAGCACGTATCTGGTGGGTGCGTCCCGTCTCCAGTTCACACGCTATGAGCGTCACAAAGCCCAGTCGCTCCAGCTGCGTGTAGTGTGTCACGGCCGGCTTGCCTATCTCACTCGTTGGGGGGTAGACGGTCATGCGTGTTCGATCTCGTGGATCACGGGCTATATTGCCCTCGATCGTCCCTTGCGGCTGGTCGAGCTTGCCCCAGACGAGTGCTTGGTAGCGCCGTCCTGTAGTCTTGAGGAAGAACTGTCTCGCTAGTCGTATCTTAGCCTCCATACGCTTCGCCACGAGGAGTAGCCCGCTGGTATCTTTGTCAATGCGATGCACCAGACCTACGGAAGCATCGTTCGGATCATAGAGCGGGTCGTTGCGTAAGTAGTAAGCAAGCGCGTGGACGAGTGTGCCACTGTAGTTGCCGTGACCAGGGTGTACAACCATGCCTGCGGGCTTGTTGACCACGAGCAGCTGATCGTCCTCATAGACTATGTCGAGCGGTATGTCCTCCGGTGTGATCGACCAGTCCTGCTTCGGATGCGCCAGCATCATCGTGATGGTCTCCTGAGGCTTGACCTTGTAGTTGCTCTTGACAGGCTCTCCATCCACCCAGATGAGTCCCGCCTTGGCGGCAAGCTGTATACGATGGCGCGAAGTGTGCGGCATACGATCCACTAGAAAGCGGTCGATGCGTAGCGGTGTCTGCCCAGGATCCACCTGCACACGATAATGCTCGTAGAGCTCCTCGCCGTGTGCCCCTGCGACCCACTGATCCTCCTCGTCGGTTGCGATGAGGTCAGCCTCTAGCTCCTGCTCCTCGAGGGGAAGTGACTCCCTATCAGGATTACATCCAGGACTCATCCTCGTCAGGCTCTAGAGAGTGTGTGGTCGAGTCGGAGGGGGCAACGTATCCACCCGCTCCCGAGATCGAGTCGTAAGGTGTGAAAGCTCCATGCGGTATGCTGTCACTAGTAGCCACAGAGACCAGGAGTATGAGTGGCGTGGCGAGCGGTACGCGGGTACCCGGAGCAAGGGCCTGTCCTGAGGGTAACTGCACGCCCATGACTAGGTTATCAAAGGGCCCCGCTACGTAACTAGGGGTGATGTTTTCGAAGCCAAGGCTGACGAGACGCGCTCGCGCTTGTCGCTCGGATACATCGACGAGCGAGGGGATGATGGCGTTGCGAGGGGAGGAAGCGTTGAGCGTGAGGAAGATGATACGTCCCGCTTTGACCCGACTCCCCGCCTTAGGACTTAAGTCGTAGACCGCCCCCTTGGGTACTTCTGTGGTGTAGACCGAGTCGATCACCTCGTAGCGCAGATCAGCTTTGTCTAGAAGGCTCACCGCCTCGCTCGCCGGGAGGCCATATATGTCAGGTATCTCGACAGATGAGCCATGGCGTGTGAAGAGGTTCATCCAGACGAGTGCCAGGACGACAATGATGACTGACGCTAGGATCATCAGACCAATGTGAATCAGTATGGTAGGACGTCGCATAGGGTATATCTATTAGCGGAGACTATGCAAAGGTAACGATAATTTGATAGTGTCGCATCATTAGGGTAAGTAATTAGAGATTAGAGACTAGAGGTTAGAGCCTAGTTTTCTAGTGTCCCTAGTGTCCCTAGTGGCTCTAGTGGCACTAGTGACTCTAGTGGTACTAGCTAACAGCCAACAGCTAACAGCTAACAGCCAACAGCCTCATGATGCGTCAGTCCTGTGCTCGTTCGGTGGAGGTAGTTGTTTGTTCCCAAGATTTTTGTACCTTTGCCGTCAGCTTTGCGTAATCTCTGACAGGAAGAGCGCTCTAGGCTTAGCCCCGAGCTTAGTCCAGAGGCTCCCGAGTCGCCTGTGTATATTGCGTTTAGCTCATAGCTAATCAAAAAAGTAACACAGTATTATTATGGACTTTATCAAGCTAGTCGAAGAA
>URKO01000017.1 GCA_900548415.1 uncultured Porphyromonas sp. | reverse complement strand
AGCATCTGACTGTTAATCAGGGGGTCCTTGGTTCAAGCCCAAGAGGGAGCGCAACGTTGCTACACTGAGTTGTTTTGTTTTTTGGGGCTTGAGAGGATGTAGTTGTCTTTTGAGCCTTCATATTTGTGGTTAACAAGAAATCTCCTCCCGAATATCCGTAGTAGTGGATTCGGGAGGAGATTCTTTTTTGTTTGATGCCGTAGGCTGCTGCTCTACGACACGATGAGGACGATGAGCGCGAGGATGATCCCGATGGCGATGAGTAAGAAGAGGAGCATGGTGAGCCGCTTCTCCAGAGACCACTGAGCTGGGAGTGGTAGTCTAGTGACCCACTGTGTGAGACGTGTCGTAGGCTCATCGCTCTGGTCGGGTAGGACGAGCTCGCCACTGTCGATAAGCTCTTGTACCTGCGGGCGGACACTCTCTGGCACCTCGACGATGAAGCCGCCTACGTCGACGAATGCGCTGAGCATCCGTGCGCTGTAACTATTGCGTATGGTGGCTGGTATGCCGTGATCAGAGAGCAGATCAAGGAGATCGAGAGCCTCCTCTTCGACCTGATAGGAGGCTAGTTGTACCATTCGGTCATCGTTCATAAGGAGTAGTCATTTTAGAGAGTGTGTCGTACAGTGCAGGCTGAGGCAGCCAGTGGCGCAGGTCGCGCCCTTCGTGGAGTGCCTGGCGGATCGCTGTGGCGGAGATCTCTATCAGAGGAGCTGCGCTGAGCAATCGTATCTGAGCTGTGGGGTACTGCTCGACGAGCTGGGAGAGGTCGTACCCTCTCCGCGGATAGACTACGAGTGGCAGACGATCTATGAGCTCGCCGTGGCGATACCACTGGGAGAGTGATGCTAGGCTGTCAGCACCGATGATGAGGCTGAAGGAGCAGTGCGGGTAGTGCTCCTCGAGAGCGGTGAGCGTCTCTAGCGTGTAGTGTGGCTCAGGCAGCATGGACTCGATCGTGCAGAGCTCGTAGCGTGGATCGGACTGGATGGCCTGCTCGATCATGTGACAGCGTAGCGTGTAGGGTAGCGTGGTGCCTTGCTCCTTAAGCGGGTTCTGCGGGGTAGGCATGAACCATATTTGCGTTAGTCCCGACAGCTCTGGATAAGCCAAGATATAGTCACAGAGAGCAAGGTGCCCGATGTGTAGCGGGTCAAAGCTGCCACCGAAGAGACCGACAGTCCCGCTAACGTCTGATGCTGCAGGACGCAGCTGGGTCAGATCAAGGGCCTTACTCCTAGAGTCTTTACCTTCAGTAGTCATAGTCTGATCGATAAAAAGTAGGGTAGCGACCCTTAGTTACTCGATCCAAAGGGTCTCTATGCGGGAGCGGTCTAGCTGCTGTCTGATCTGTAGCTGATGGACGACACGCTTGATCGCTCTGACTCTTGTGCTGCCACGATAGATGCAGTAGAGGCTCTGCTCTAGGCTACCTGAGAGGAGATAAGCGGTCGGATCCTTCGTAAGTGCTGGCGGAGCGATGATCGTGAGCTGGTGCTGCGCCTGTAGCTGCTTGAGTTGCTGCTGGAAAGCGGTGGAACCTATCAGACCAGGTGTGAGCGTAGTGTGGTAGACGTCACTGGGCGTCTTGCTAGCAGCCTTTTGCTCTGCTAAGTCTAAGTGCCAGACGGCGCAGGAGACACCTCTCTGCTGTAAGGCTTGCTGTAGCTCTGCTATGAGCTGGTCATGATACTTCGTGCTATTGGGTGTAGCGAGCTGTATGGTGCGTGGCTCGCCTTGCGCTGGCGAGACGAGGCTGCACAGCTCCTCGAGGTTGAGATAGAGAGCGTTCTTGCCCTTACGATCTCGCAGCAGGTCTAGTGTGAGGCGACGACGTAGGAGGCTGGGCAACTCGGAGACGTAGTAGATGACGCCTTGTATAGCCCAGTAGATGTACATCAGGAGTAGCGGCAGGAGTAGACCGAGGAGTCCCATCCCTGCGATGATGAATAGGTCTGGCTGCATCTCTCTCAGCACGCGAGGCTTGTCAATCAGTCTAAATGGAGAAAGCCCCACAACTGGTACCGACCCGGCAAAGCGACCTAGCGAATCGGTGACGCCCTCATCACTTAGTAGCTCGGCCCAGCCTAGACTGTCGGTGACAACGTACATCTCATAGAGTAGGCCTAGACAGCGACGCTCGGAGCGATTAGAGGGTAGCTCGACACGTATCACCGAGGAGAGGGGTAAGTCTTCCTTTTTCATCGTTATCTCCATATCCTGCTCGTAGGCAACGCGGGTATCTACGAGCGGAGAGTAGGTGATAGGGATCTCCGTATACTCCTGATCGATATGGTAAGGGTAGTGCTGCGCAGGATCGTCAAGTGTCACAGTGATAGGCCCGACGGGAGTTTCCTGAGTCGTACCGACAGGGATGACTACATCGTACGGCTCATAAAGCGGCTGACCCTGCACGACGCCTGAGAACGCACTCATCGTAACCTGCTTGGGATGCACGGGATCATCAAGCCGAGCGATACAGTCCAGCTTGTCCGTCGGTAGGAGATTGCCAAAGCGTACTATGATCGGCGTCTGATTGTAGTAGTCACGCATCCCAAAGGGCGTTTTGACCCAGTAGTTCACCTGAAAGTCAATACGCTTGCCTGCCTCTTCAACGGCTGTCGTCGTACTGAGCAAAGCTGCGATATACTCAGGAGTCCAAGGAGACGTCTTGAGCGTCGAGTCGCTCAGCTGCATGATCGGCTCCGTCAGCTCGTGTGGTTGCCGTGAGGAGAGGTGCATGTAGTACGTCTGACGCCCTAGGGGACGATGGTCTGCGATGACCTTGCCCAGTACGACAAAGAGTGCGACAGAGAGTACAAACCAGTACCACTGCTTCAGGATCAAACGAAGGATCTGCGAGAAGGTGGGGCGTGAGCCCTCGTCTAGATAGCTTGGCTGATCGTTGACAGCTCTATTGGGGAGCGATGATTGGGTCATAATGTATGGCTATATGGTGCAAAGATAAGAAAGTCCGTCCTATATCGCTAGAGAAGCAAGCCAGCGTCAGTGCGATCGAGGAAAGGAGGGACTAGAGATGGGGGTAAAAGCTAACGAATCGCCTGTCGAGACGAAGAGTAGATAAGAGACGTCAGACGAAAGCTGCTTGCGCATCGTCTCAGAGCCCTCGTAACCCGATGCCATAAAGGCTGTCGCTAGCGCATCCGCCTCAGCGCAGGTAGGAGCGATGATTGAGGCACTCAGTATATCACTCTCTGCAGGGTAACCGCTCAGAGCGGAGATGGTGTGTCCGTAGATCCTTCCGTCGGCTGCGACCTTGTAGTTGCGATAGTTGCCCGAGGTGGCTAGTCCTCCACGCTCGCCTGGCAAGTCAATGATCTCTTGTAGCTCCTGGCTTATCCCCAGTGAGTCCAGATCAGGCTTAGAGATGCCGACGCGCCATGCGGCACCTCGAGGGTTGCGTCCCGAGTAAGCGATCTCGCCACCTATCTCCACTAGGTAGTTGGTCACGCCCGCCCTGCGAAGCCTTTCGCCCACGAGATCAGAGGCGTACCCCTTGGCAACGGAGGCGAAGTCTAGCTCCATAGCGGGGTCCGCCTTGGTCAGCTCAGTGGGCGTGCAGGAGACTTTGTTCATACCGACCAGCTCCAGCAAGCTATTCACCTGTGGCTGCGTGAGCGGATAACCCTGCTCGAAGCCAAAGCCCCACGCATTGACCAGCGGGGCAATGGTCACGTCGTAAGCACCGCCCGACTGCTCGTAGACCCTCCGCGCTACGCTGTAGATCGCGTAGAATGTGCTGTCCACCGTCATCGACAAGTTGTTATTGACCGCATAGATCATAGAGGTCGAGTCAAAGGGGTTTGCCACATGGTTGACCTCTTGTAGTGCCTCATTGATCTGATCAGACAAATCCTCTTCAGCCTGATAGGTAATGTGATAGAGCGTGCCAAAGATGAGCCCCTCGGCACTTCTGTAAGGCGCCTCCTTGTGGCACCCACTCAGCAGGATGAGCGAGAGGAGTAGTAAGGTGACGGTGCGACGCATGGCGATGCGATAAGCTTAGATGAAGGTGACCAGCTCCTCCATCGTCTTGCGACGTGGATTGCCCTCTTTGCCGGCAAAGGCTGGGTCGGGATGCCCCACCGCTAAGATGAGTATCGGCTCCTCATGCTCAGGTATCTGGAGTAGCTCACGGCATATCTCCTGGTCGAAGGCTGCCACGGTCGTAGCACCTAGGCCCATATCCTCCGCCTTGAGGAGCATGTGTGTCAGTGCTATCGAGGTGTCTACATAAGTGAGGTCACAGTGCGGACGCTGCCACGCCTTGTCGTGATCGCCGATGATAACGATATAGCTCGGAGCGTGATAAAACCAAGGCTGCTGACTGATGGCGTGGAGCTTCGTGCGCTCCTCCTCAGAGAGTACGACGACGAAGCGGAGGGGCTGAAAGTTCTTTGCCGAGGGAGCTAGTCGCCCAGCCTCCAGGATCGGCATGAGCTCAGCACGAGTCATCGGCTTGGTCGCATCAAAGTGGCGCACCGTACGCCGTGTTGATATGATTTGGTCGAAAGTCTTAGTCATAGTTCTGTTTCTATATTATAGATGTCACGATTGGGATCACGGCGTGTGATCATCTCTCCGATGAAGCCTGCACAGAAGAGTTGCACGCCGATGATCATCGCTGCCAGGGAGATGTAGAAGTAGACTCGATCTGTCACGAGCGGTGCGGGGGTGCCACTGATGAGTGCAGAGAGCTTGACCGAGAGGACCACGATGAGTGCTATGAAGCCAACGAGAAACATGAGCGACCCCCAGAACCCGAAGAAGTGCATCGGCTTGCGTCCGAAGCGATGGGTGAACCATAGCGTCAGGAGATCGAGATAGCCATTGAAGAAGCGGTCTAGTCCAAACTTCGAGTGTCCATACTTACGAGGTGCGTGGTGTACCACCTGCTCGCCAATTTTGGCGAAGCCTGCGTTCTTTGCCAAATAAGGGATGTAGCGGTGCATATCGTTGTACAGCTCGATGCTATGCACCACCTCTGCTCGGTATGCCTTGAGCCCGCAGTTGAAGTCGTGCAGGTTCTTGATTCCTGAGACGCGCCTTGCGGTCGCATTAAAGAGCTTGGTGGGGATCGTCTTGGAGAGCGGATCGTAGCGTTTCTTCTTCCACCCGCTCACGAGGTCGTACCCCTCATGGACGATCATATTGTACATCCCGCCGATCTCCTCGGGAGCGTCTTGCAGGTCGGCATCCATCGTGAAGACCACCCGTCCCTGAGCCTTAGCGAAGCCACATTGTAGCGCAGGCGACTTGCCGTAGTTTCGACGAAACTTGATACCATGTACCGCCTTATCGTGTGCCGCCAATTGCTCGATCACCGCCCACGAGTCGTCACTACTGCCATCGTCGACGAAGATGATCTCGTAGCTCAGCCCCACATCAGCGGTGTGAGCTACGATGCGCTCGTAGAGCTCGGGGAGGCTCTCAGCCTCGTTGAGCAGAGGGATGACCACCGAGATGTCGGGACACTCCGTGGCGGTCGTTTCGAGAGAGTTGGAATCAGTCATGAGGTCTACTTGTAGTACTATTGCACAAAGATACTAATTTGCTACCTACGAGCGACCGCCACAACTGATGAGCGTCCACTACGGGAGGGTCACTTTGTCGAGGATGCCAGTGAGGTAGGCTATCGCCAGCCCGTAGTTGGTCATCGGAACTTGCTGAGCTGTGGCGAGGTCTTGGCGGGCGACGAGCATGCGTCGGTTGAACATGCAAGCACCGCAGTGGATGACGAGGTCGTAGGGCGTGAGATCCTCGGGAAAGTCTCTACCCGACACATGCTCTATAGTAAGCTCCTCACCGATGCGCTTGCGTAGGAGGCGGGGAAGCTTGACGGTGCCGATATCTTCGCCCTCGGGAGCGTGGGTGCAAGCCTCCGCTATGAGCAGACGGCTGGAGGGTGTGAGCCGACCAATGGCATTAGCCCCTGCGACCAGTCGCTCGAGGTCGCCACGCTGGGCACTCATGAGGATGGAGAAAGAGGTGAGCCGACAACCCTCGGGGACTAGAGGCTCGACCGTGGCGAAGACTTGCGAGTCGGTGATGATGAGCTGAGGCGGAGCTGCCAGCTGTGATAGGGCTGCGGGGAGCTGCTCTGGTGTGACGCATAGCGCATGGCAACCTCTGTCTAGCAGCGCACGAATGGTCTGTACCTGTGGCAAGATCAGTCGTCCTGCGGGCGCTGCGCTATCTTGTGGCATCACGAGGAGTACGAGATCGCCCGTTTCGCAGAGATTGCCTAGGAGTGAAGGTTCTGGCTCGGATTCGTTGCGTAGCGTCCGCTTGATCGTCTCCAGTAGGGTGCCGAGGCTCTCGTCATCGTCCTGACGAAGCGTGAGCGGGGCATGGCCGAAGCTTCGAATAATCTCCTCTTGTCGCTCTAGCCAAGAGCTTTGCTCTAGCAGATCGGCACGAGCAATGATCGGAAGCGTCGGCACATTAGCCTCTCGCAAAGTGGTTATGATCGGAGTGTCGAGAGACTCCTCACGGCTGAGTAGGTAGAGGACTAGATCGGCAGAGCGCAGTGCTTGCTGCGTGACCCGCTGTCGCTCGGCTCCGAGAGGGGTGTCGTCGGCCAGTCCTGGGGTGTCGACCAATAGGACGGGTCCTACGCTAGGTAGCTCGAAGAGCTTCTCCACGCTGTCGGTCGTGGTGCCAGCTTGGTCAGACACGAGCGACCGCTCTTGTCGTAGCAAGCGGTTGAAGAGCGTAGACTTGCCACTATTGACCTGCCCTACGAGGAGGAGTCGCTTACGTTCGCTGGTGCCTTTTTCCCTTGGAGTCATATCCTTTATTCATTAAAAGCGGAAGTCGCGCTCTCCCGCCTTGATCTGCTGGAGACGTTGCTGCGCGATGGCTCGGACTCGCTCGTTGGGAATCGTGGGGAGTTGCTGCGAGATCATCTCTAGTCCCAATTCACGGGTCGTAGGTGAGGCGTAATCCTCTAGGTACTCCTGCAGCGTGAGCAGGGCATTAGGCCCGCAACAGTTGGATATCTGACCACTCTTGCAGAGCGACATGAAGCGATCGCCAGTACGTCCCTCGCGATAGCAAGCGGTGCAGAAGCTCGGTATGTGTCCCTGCTGGAGGAGCCAGTAGACCACCTCGTCGAGCGTGCGTGGATCGCTCACCTCAAACTGCTCTGAGTGGGCGGCCTCTGTCGTCTGTGCATAGCCTCCCACGGAGGTGCGGGAGCCACCGCTGATCTGCGACACGCCTACGTGGAGTGCTCGCTGGCGTACTGCCTCACGCTCGCGGGTCGAGACGATGATACCGGTGTAGGGTACCGCCAGTCGGGCCACCGCTATAATATGGAGGAAGGTATCATCGGGAATTGCCTCGGGGAAGGAGTCGAGCGAGATGTCGTCGGCTGGGCAGATGCGTGGCACGCTGATCGTGTGAGGTCCTACGCCAAAGGTTGACTCCAGATGCTCCGCATGCATCATCAGTCCGACGAAGTCATAGCGATAGGTACTCAAGCCAAAGAGCACACCCAGTCCCACATCGTCAATGCCCCCCTGCATCGCTCTATCCATCGACTCGGTATGATAGGCGTAGTCGCTCTTAGGACCTCTCGGGTGTAGCTCCTCGTAGTGCTCCTTGTGGTAAGTTTCCTGAAAGAGGATGTAGGTACCGATGCCCGCCTCGTGGAGCATACGATACTCCTCGACAGTGGTTGCGGCAATGTTGACATTGACACGACGAATAGCCCCATTCTTATGATGTATTGAGTAAATCGTCTGGATCGACTCAAGGATATACTCGATCGGGTTGTTGCGTGGGTCTTCGCCCGCCTCGAGAGCGAGACGCTTGTGTCCCATGTCTTGCAGGGCGATCACCTCCTGCCGTATCTGCTCCTGAGTCAGCTTGTGGCGAGGAATGGTGCGGTTCTTAGCGTGGTAAGGACAGTAGACGCAGCCGTTGATACAATAGTTAGAGAGGTAGAGCGGAGCAAAGAGTACGATGCGCTTACCATAGAAGCGTAGCTTGATCTGCTCGGCCAGTTGTGCCACTCGTTGTCGTGTCGCAGGATCCTCGGCGAGGAGGAGTACGGCAGCCTCTCGGTGATCTAGTCCATGCATCTCCGCAGCCTTGCGTAGGATGTCAGAGATCACCTTCTCATCATCTTTGTATTGCTCCGCATAGCGGAGGGTGTCGATGATTTCATCATGATTGATGAAGTCACAGGCATCGTGCGATTGCTTATTGTAACTCATACATTCACATTCTTAGCTAGTGGAAGCGTCTCCACGCCCCCAGTCTATTTGGTAACCTATCGTGTCAAGCTGTGCCCGTAGGAGGGCGACACCCTCGGCAGCCTCAGAGCCTGAGTAGGCTTTGTTGTTATAGAGAGCGTAATCTGCTCTATGGTTTAATGGTGATAGATTGGGCATCACCACATTACATCCTGATCGTATGGCGGCTAGTCGTCCCTCGGGGTGGAGTGTGGCAACAGCTGTCGTGGCGGGGATCAGTGCCCGTGGATTGAGGAGCCGACAGAGGGCGAGGAAGCGAAGCGTCATCGACAGGCTCCCCGCAGGGTAGGTCCCTAGAGGCGTGTCTTCATGAGGGATGAAAGGGCCAACGCCTATCATCTCCGGCTGCAGCCTACGGATGAAGTCTAAGTCTTGCGCTAAGTGTGCCGTAGTCTGCCCTGGCGAACCGACCATGATACCCGTCCCCACTTGATAGCCGATCTGCTTGAGGTCCCGAAGGGCTTGTAGTCGATGCTCCTGCGCCATCGTGCTGGGGTGCAAGCTTTGGTAATGCGCCTTGTCGTAAGTCTCGTGACGCAGCAGGTAGCGGTTGGCACCAGCGCGAAAGAGGGCATCGTACTCCTCATACTCCATCTCTCCGAGTGAGAGCGTGATGGCACACTCTGGATAGCTAGAGCGAATGTGGCGCACGAGCGAGAGCAGACGCTCACCTCGCCAATAGAGATCCTCGCCACCCTGTAGTACGAAGGTCCGAAAGCCTATCTCGTATCCTCTCGCACAGGCCGACATCACCTCGTCGGCAGTAAGCCGATAGCGGGTGACATGCTCATTGGTAGAGCGTATGCCACAGTAGTAGCAGTCGTTGCGACAGATGTTTGAGATCTCGATAAGACCTCGCAGGTAGATCCTCCGTCCGAAATGCTGCTCCGCAATAGCCTCGGCACGCACCTGAAGCTCATGCTCGAGGTGCGTGTCGTCACTGTCTAATAGAGCCTTCAGCTCAGGGATGGAGGCTGCTGTTACTTGGTCCAGCGTATCACTCCTTCTCTTTATAGTTGGCATAGGTGAGGTCGATCTTCTCCACCTCTTTGAGTAGCTGGCGGCGACCAGCGAGTACGTCGTTGAAGGCACTTGGTCCTGTCACGCACCCACCGAGACAAGCCATCACCTCGACAAACTGGGTGTCAGCCTTGCCACGCTTGCCGTAAGCTTTAAGCTTGGCAACAGCCTTCTTGTCCAGTCCTGCGATCTCCTCAGCGGTGAGACGACCTACGAAGTCCTTGTACTCCTCCGTATTGCTCAGGTAGGAGATGACGGCATCCTTGACACCGCCATTACGAGCGAAGGCGTGTGCCTCACGTACTGACTCGACGGTTGGCTTGTAGCCCTCTGCCGTGTTGATGTCTATATCCAGCCCCTCTAGGATAGAGCCTAGCTCCTCAAAGGTAACCACCATATCAACATCCACGTTGGGACGCTGTATCTCCTTGCGCTTAGCCACACAGGGACCGAAGAAGACGATCTTGCTATCGGGGTAAAGCTTGCGAGCGCGCTCTGCCGTGTAGACCATCGGCGAGTGTGAGCTAGAGACAAAAGGCTTGAGCCCAGGAGCATGCTTATCCACCAGCTCGTAGAAGGAGGGACAGCACGAGGTAGTCATAAAGGCTTGCCCAGCCTCGATCTTCTCCACCAGCTCCTTACCCTCATGGCTTACCGTGTCCATAGCACCCTGAGCCACCTCGATGACATCGTGGAAGCCTATCTTCTTGATCGCACCATAGACCTGCTCACGGGTTGCCTTAAACTGACCTAGGATAGCAGGAGCTACGATAGCTACAACTTGCTCGCCACGCTCTATGGCACCCAGTACGTCAAAAACTTGCGAGATCTCAAAGATTGCTCCAAAAGGACAAGCATTCAGACAAGAGCCACAGTAGATACACTTAGACTCGTCAATATGCTCGATACCATCCTCATCCTTGCTGATGGCACCCACAGGGCACGACTCCTCGCAAGGCACTGGTATGTAGACTATCGCATGATAGGGGCAGTTCTTGTGGCACTGACCGCAACTGATGCAGACATCGTGATCGATCTGTGCCTGACCATTCTTCTTGAATGAGATACAGCTCTTCGGGCAGTTGCTCGAGCAGGCACGGCTCACACAGCCACGGCAGAGATTAGACACCTCATAGTTGATCTGTACGCACGAGGTACAGGCCTCATCGATGACGCAGAGCACATTCTCCTTCGTCGGCTGTGGCCGATGCAGTGCCGTGTGAGCATACTCAGACAGCGGGGTCAGCTCATCCTGCTCATCCTGCATATCAAAGCCTAGGAGAGGAAACATCTTATACTTCCATACGGCACGCTCCTTATGAGGGCAGCAACGTCCCAGCACATTGCGCTTCTTACGAGGACTCAGCTCCAGCGGGATCCGGTCTATCGTTTTAATCAATTGGTCTTGACGCCATCTAGCCACCATGGTCGAGAGGAGCTTATGGCGCACGATCATTACATTGTT
>URKO01000016.1 GCA_900548415.1 uncultured Porphyromonas sp. | reverse complement strand
GTCGCGGGCAGGTCTACGACCTCTCCTATCCACTCTTCCCCAAAGCGTGGGACAGTCGTCCACGACCCTACTACCAGATCCCCGCCTTGCAGCAGCTAGCACTCTATGCGGAGGACCTATACAAGCAACCTCTCGGAGCGCATACGCTCCAGCTAGAGGCGGGCGTGCGTCTCTCTATGCTCCTAGGCCTCGCTCCGCAGTACACGCTGAGCTATAAGCCTTACCTAGATCCTCGTGTCAACCTACGCTGGAGCTTGCCCGCCTGGGAGCTGTGGTCACGAGACCTCAAGCTATCGCTTGATGCGGGCTGGGGGTTGACGACTCGTATGCCTACGCTCAACTATCTATACCCTGACCTGCGCTACATAGATATGACGCAACTGGCTTACTACGACATCAATGCGCCCTATGAGCGTAGCCTATACTACGTCCGTACTTACATAGAGGATGTGACAAACTATAAGCTACGTGCTACGCGCAATCAGAAGCTAGATCTACGTCTCTCGGCCGAGTGGGGACGTAACAAAGTCTCCGTGAGTTACTTTCGCGAGTTGATGACCACAGGCTTTAGATACCGCTCCACAGCACAGGTCTATGCTTATAATAAGTATGACGCCTCGGCGATCGACTATACCCAGCTGACGGGACAGCCCGACATCTCTACCATCCCCTACACTCCCGCTGCGCGTATCGAGTCGACGAGTCGCCCTGAGAATGGCAGTAAGATCCGCAAGGAGGGTGTAGAGTTTCAACTTATGACGGAGCGCATCCCAGTGATCAATACGAGTCTGATCCTAGGGGGCGCATGGTTTCGCTCTACCTACTCGAATAGCGTACCGCTCTTCTATGCCGTCTCTGGAGTCTACGGAAATGTAATCCTATCGGATCAATACTTAGGGCTCTACAACTGGCAGGATGGATCGGAAAATCAGTCGCTCTCGACCAACCTGCTCCTCGACACGCAGATCCCGCAGTGGGGACTTATCCTGACGACTGCCGTAGAGAGTACTTGGCTGGTCTCTCGTCGCCGCCTCCCCCAAGATGGTCGTCCGATAGCTTACCTAGATGTGCACGATGGCAAGATGCACCCCTACACAGCCGAGTCAGAGCGAGACACCTATCTGCAGCATCTCGTGATACGCTATAGCGATACGCTCTTTAAGCCGAGTCGCATACCTCTAGCGCTTGGGATCAATCTAAAAGTATCCAAGCAGCTGGGCAAGCTCTTCACACTATCTCTCTTTGCCAACAATGTCTTAGACTACCTGCCCGACTACAAGGTGGGGACGGCTACACTCAGACGTACTGCCACGCCTTACTTTGGCATGGAGCTACGCATCAAAATATAATCAACCCAACAAATAGATCTCTATGAAACGATTACTTTACATACTACTCTTACCAGCCCTGCTGGTCACTGTGACCGCCTGTCGTCCAGACCCAGTCACACCAGACAATCCCAAGGAGCAAAAGACCATCGCTTGCCTCTTCGAGCGCACACTGCCTGAGGATGTCACGGACTTGACCATACAAGATGAGCTCCTCACGATACGCAACATCACCACGGGTCAAGACGTGGAGTATAAGACTCTGGAGGGTATCAAGCTCGCTCCTGGACTGTACAACCTAAACTACACAACAAACTGCCACTATAAGCTCAAAGGGAGCTCAATGGAGGGACGACTGGTCGCACAGATTGAGAATATGGAGGTAACCGACCAAACGACCGATCCTCTCAAGCTACGCTTAGAGCTACGCATAGTACCTACTGTTCAGGACTTTGTCATTCAGGAGATATTCTTTACGGGCACGCTGACCCCTGCAGGCAAGCAGTATCATGGGACCAGCTATGTGGTTCTCTACAATGGAACAGACAAAGTCCTTTATGCAGACGGGGTCGCCTTCTGTGAGAGTGGATTTAACTCCGCACGCAAGTTTGACTACAAGCCAGACATACGCCAAGAAGCCATGGCGGTACAGGCCGTCTATGTCATCCCGGGTAGTGGTAAGGAGCACCCCGTGAAGCCTGGCGAGCGGCTGATACTCTGTGACATAGGCATCGATCACAAGGTAAATAACCCAAATGCTTTCGACCTCTCTAAGGCAGATTTTGAGTGGTATGACGAGTCTAGTGTACCCACACACCAAGACTTTGATAGTCCCACAGTGCCTAACCTCGATAAGTGGTACTGCTACACGAAGTCCTTTTTCATCCTATTCAATAGAGGCTTTGCATCGTACGCTATAGCTCGTATGCCGATCACTAAAGAGAAGTACCTCAAGGACTACAAGTATGACTACACCTATGTCTTGACACACAATGGGAATAGCTATGATATGTCAGGCTCGTGCTACAAGCTACCCAATGACTGGATCATAGATGGTGTCAATTGTAGTGTCGAGGCGGTGCATCAGTGGACGGTCCTACCTGAGACGATAGACGCTGGCTATACAAACTGTGGCACAGTAGACGGACAGGAAGATCGCTACTTCCACAGCGTACGACGTAAGTACCTAGGCAAGGATGCCGAGGGACGGATGATCCTACAGGACACTAATAACTCGTTCGAGGACTTCAACCCGTTGGTCACGGCCTCTCTCATTGAGGAGCAAGGTACTGCGATCAATGCTAAGGGTACACCCTGCACGACTAAGACCTATGATGGTGTCGTGCCTATTGAGCAGTAAGGTCTCTTCGCTAGATTATGGTGCATCATTCTTCTGTTTGTCTTAGTAGATCTCTTGCGCTCTTACTCTGTCTCCTAGCTGTGCTCACGGGCTCGCTTTATGGACAGCAGCAAGAGCCAGAGATGATCTCACGACCTGCTGACACCCTCACGGTGGCTGGGTCGCTCCTAGAGCAGGGGCGACCTGGCTACGATCTATCGGTATCGCCAGTAGTGTCACCGCTCTACTTCTTCTCAGAGCGTGGTAGTCGTACAGACCTCTCGCTGGGCGGAGCTATGCGGCGAGATAGAGGCGAGACAATGATCCCGCAGCTGGGCAAGCAAGACATCGATGGGTCGGTGCATATAGAAAGCGCTTTGCGTCAGCGCAACAACTTCGCTTGGGGTGCTGCCTCCTACACTTATCGTGCTACGGAGGGGATACGCTTCAATGAGACGACAGACTACCCCCTCCTCGCGCCCTACGTCATGGGAGACACGGCGCATACAGCGCGTCTGCACCAAGATCTCTACACCTTTGGCGCAGGTACGGTGCATCGTCTCGGCAATTGGCTACTCTCCCTGACAGCTGACTATCGCGCCACCTTTGCCTACCGCACGCAAGACCCTCGCCCTCGCAATTTGGCTACACACCTGGAGGGGCAGATCGGCATCGGCTATCAACTGGCCGACTATGCGCTAGCCCTAGCAGGTACGCTAGGTCGCTACAAGCAAAACAATCAGGTAGGCTTCTTGAGTGAGCTCGGAGTGGCTAGTGAATATCACTTTACGGGCATCGGGGGAGACTACTATCGCTTTAGAGGAGGCAATACGTCGCTCTTCTATCAAGGGCTCTCTTATGGCATCTCGCTCGGGCTAACCCCTACTAGTGAGGCGCGTCAAGGCTTCTATGCTTTGGCTGCGTGGCATCTGCTGACTACCGACCGTATCATACGAGAGCTCAACAATCTGCCCCTCTCGACACTCTCCAGTCACACGATAGATCTGCAGGCGGGGTACACCGCTCGCTCAGCACGACTGGGGCGTTGGGGCGTAGCACTCTACACACAGGGCGACATACGTCGGGGTGCTGTCCATCTCTTCGGTGATCCTAAGGGAAATATCTACCCACGCATAGCCACGGAGCGATCATACTATGGCCAGGCCTTAGAGTTTGGCGCCAAAGGCTTTTGGGATAGTCAGGACACTCCTCGCACGCCTTGGTCGTGGGGCATATCCACTTCGCTCGGCTATCGACTACATGAGGAAGACTTGCTACCTCAAGCAGAGCGGCTCTTCTACCATCTAGGAGGGACATTGGCTCCGTATGTTAGCTTTCATCGTGGGCAGTACTTTGTCTCTCTGACACCTACTTATAGTGTATGGGCACAGACGGGACACCCTTCGCTACAGTTAGCACCTCAGCATCAGCCTATACCTACTTATGCTGAGACACTGGAGCGAGCCTTCCAGATAGCTAGTTCCACGCAGATGACCTATGGTCTCTCTATGACTCACGGCTATCAGCTCAGCAGTAGCTATGCGCTGTGGCTATCACTAGACTACCTCCATACGCAGACGAGTCTGTGCGGTAGCAACTACGGAGCCATACGTTGTGGCATCTCATTCTAATAGTAAATCCAAACAATCAAATATCTTCAGTATGCGAAAACAACTACCAGTATTACTTATACTCCTCACGCTCTTCTGTACGGCGAGCGTGACGATAGCTCAGACTCCAGACGAGGGTGTTGCAAAGAACTTCCTCTGGTATCGACTTGTATCCAATAGCGTAGAGCGTCAGCAGACACCTCAGCAAGTGGTCGCCTCAATGGACGGCAATCTCTTTGCGAGCAATGTCTTCCACAGTAAGGAGCGCACGGACGCTAGCTCAGTCTTCAACTTCGATGCATCCAGCGATGCTGACAAAGCGATCTCCTATGGCGATGACGGAACGGCTGCCAACGGCAACTCCGCCCTCACTATCTACAAGCTAACTCCTGAGGGCAAGCTACTCTGGCACATATACAACAGCCGCGGAGAAATAGCAAACAATGTCAACTGTATCACGGCTACTCCCGACGGAGGCTTTGTGACCATCTTGATGGCACGCGATGCTCAGGCTAAGTCTAAGAGCAATAAAGACACGCTGCGCCTGGTTCAGGCAGACGGCACGCCTTACGATATAGAGATAAAGTCTCTATTTGCCGGAGTTGGCGACGACGCCTCTGCCGGAGCTATGCGTCGCAAGATCATGCCTATCCTTGTCAAGGTTAGTGCTGCGGGACAGATCGAGTATCACAAAGCTTTCGAAGTAGATCATAAACCAATGCCCGATGCAACTCGCTATAACTACGGGACCCCTACAGGTTGCGACTTCAAGGGCACAACTGTAGATCCCGAGGGCAACGTCTATGTCTGTGGAGCCGTCCGCACGGCCATAACCATCGGCGAGACAACCATCAAGGCGAAGAACAATGTCGGGTGGAATGGTGACTCACAGAAACAGATAGGAGACTTCTTCATCCTCAAGTTTGACAGCAAGGGCAATCTCGTCAAGACGCTCACCGAGCAGGGAGACCCCATCGGGCGCTCTATGCTAACGGTCATCAAGTATCAAGACGGCAAGCTCTATGCGGCTGGACGCTTCACAGGAAGTAAAGCGAAGACCCCTATCACCATCGATGGCAAGCAACTCATCCCTAGCGATAAGGAGAGCCTTGTCACCCTCTGCCTAGACACAGATCTAAAGGTCTCGTGGATCTCTCAGATTGATGTCAAGGCTGTAGCTTTTGTCGATGGCATAGCTGTCGGCAAGGACAAGGTCTATATCGCAGGTCGCTGTGTTGGAGCTCTTGTTGATACTGAGGGAAATGTGATCCTCGAGCAAAAAACCAAGATGCACAGAGGCTATGCTCTAGCAATAGACAAAGCTACGGGCAAGCCCAATGCGGAGTGGCATACACTCCTCCCAGAGAAGGGAATCTCCAACTGTACGGCTATCTCTACGCAGGGAGATCGTGTCATCTTGCATGCCTATGCTCTAGGTGCGCAGACCTACTATCGTGTACTAGACCTCAACCTCTCAGAGGGCTCTATACAAGACTACCCGATGGTAAGTAAGGCTATGGTTCCATTCGGTGGCGATATAGTCGCCAATAGCTATGTAGCAGCTGCGCGTTGTCGCGACAGTGCTAAGCTCCTTACGACCGAGGGCTATAAAGAGATGACTTACAAGGGCTGGTTTAGCCTCTTTGTTGCCCACAAGCTCCCCTTCCCCTCAGTCTCTGCTAGCTGCAAGGCTCTCCACCTATCAGAGGGCAAGGGTACTCTACAAGTCCTAGCGTCAGACCTTAAAGATCCGATCCAGGTGACATGCTCTGGCGAAGGCTTTACGGCACAGCTCAAGGAGCTACCCGCTACGGGTGGAGCTCTCGAGATACAGTTCAAGACAGCTGTCACCAAGACGCCCGAAGAGCGTATCGGCAAGCTCACCCTCACCTCTGGTGGAGCTAGCTACGAGGTCTACCTCTACGCAATGACTGAGACAGAGCAGTACATCAAGGTATCTCAGAGCGAGATCGACTTCACGATGATACCTGTCGGTGAGCATAAGTCTGTCGATCTGACCGTCACACAGAAGAACCTCATGAGTGCTATCACCTGTACGATCGAGGGTGAGGGTGCTAAGTACTACTCTGTGGACAAGAGCGAGATCGCCGTCTCCAATGAGCCTGCTACCCTCAAGGTCACCTACACGCCTGACAAGACCATCGCAGCTAATGCCAAGGCGACAGCTCAGCTCGTCCTAACCTCTGGCGATGTCAAGACGATTGTCACACTATCTGGTCAGAGCAATACAGCTATTGAGGAGGTCGCAGCAGCCAAGCTCTCTATCGCTACCGTAGCTGGTACGCTCTACGTACATAGCGACGAGGCTCGTCCAGTAGCTATCTACACGTCAGCTGGTGAGATGGTTGCACAGCAGCTACTCTTTGGTGACATGGAACTCTCACTACCTGCTGGTATCTACTTCATCCAGACAGATCGTGAGGCCTATCGTGTCTACATCCCCGCTATCTAATCCGTTTCGTCCCTCTTCTCTCTATGTAGAGGAGAGGGACTATCCTCTTTTATAAGCAAATCTGTGAAGCTCGCACTTCACTCCCTATTACCTCAAAACACAGTTATCACATCAACACAGTATGAACAAGAAACTACCTCTCGTGCTCCTCACAGCACTACTCTCTCTCGCCCTCATAGGGTGCAATAAGCAAAAGCAAGATCAGACCGCAACCGCAGAGACGGAAGCTCCGACCTACATGGAGGTGGACGCACTCCTCGCCTCTGCCGATAGCCTCGTCGGCCAGACGGTTACCGTGCAGGGCATCTGCACCCACCTCTGCAAGCATGGCGCTAAGAAAGCCTTCCTCATGGGCAGTGACGACACTAAGGTGATCCGCGCTGAGGCTAGTGAGGAGATGGGCGCCTTTGCCCAGGAGTGTATCAACAGTATAGTCACCATCACAGGACAGCTTGTCGAGGATCGTATCGACGAGGCTTATCTGCAAAACTGGGAGGAGCAGCTCAAAGCTCAAGCCGCCAAAGAGCATGGCGAGGGCAAGGCAGGCTGCGCCAATGAAAAGAAGGCTCGTGGCGAAACGGCCGACACACCCGAGGCTCGTATCGCAGACTTTCGCAAGCAGATCGCTGAGCGTGAAGCTCAGGAGGGCAAGGCATACCTCTCCTTCTATCACATCGATGCTACAAGCTATAAGATAGAGGAACAGTAATCCATCTGGAACTGACAAGACTCTATGAAAGTAAACTTCAAGAAAGTAGGTAGGAGCGTGCGTCGCTGGAGTAGATTACTACACCGCGACCTCTCCTACCTACTTGCTGCACTTATATTCATCTATGCCCTATCGGGTCTCTACATGAACCACCGAGACTCGATCAATCCACACTACATCATCACTCAGCGGGAGTATCAGATCCCGCTAGAAGAGCTACAAGCTGCTGGACGTCTTGACGCACCTGCCGTCCGTAAGCTCCTAGACGAGATAGACCTGTCAGGTAGCTATACCAAGCACTACTACCCTGACGACCATACGCTCAAAGTCTTCCTCAAGGGACGTGCCACCCTACTCCTCGACACCTCAACGGGGGTAGCCGTCTACGAGTCGATCGAGCGACGCCCGCTCATCAGCTCTATGACACAACTGCACTACAACCCAGGGCGCTGGTGGACGATCGTCGCTGATGTGCTAGCCATAGGTCTTATCCTCATCACCCTCACGGGACTACTCATCGTGCCGGGGAGACGCGGACTCATAGGTCGTGGAGGCATCCTTCTCTTGATCGGGCTGGCGGTGCCACTACTCTTCCTCTTCCTATAAATGTAGGCGGTAGCCCCCTTATACCACTTAACTAACATGGACAACTTAATCGAGTGTCAAAACTTGACTCACTACTACGGCAAGCGACTGATCTACCGTGATCTCTCCTTTGCCGTGCCTCGTGGTCGCATCCTCGGTCTGCTTGGTAAAAACGGTACCGGCAAGACCACAACGATCAATATACTCAGTGGCTTCCTCCGCCCCAAGTCGGGTGTCTGTCGCATCCTAGGCGAAGACATAACCCGTATGCCCGACCGACTCAGACAGGATATCGGGCTGCTCATCGAGGGGCACGTACAGTATAGCTTTATGACTATACGGCAGATAGAGCACTTCTACGCTCCCTTTTACCCCAAGTGGCGCAGAGAGGCTTACTACGAGCTGATGGAGCTACTCAAGGTCACCGAGAGCCAGCACCTCAGTCGTATGTCTTGTGGTCAGCGCTCACAGGTCGCACTCGGACTGCTCCTAGCGCAAAACCCCAAAGTCCTCATCCTCGACGACTTCTCGATGGGACTAGACCCAGGCTATCGCAGGCTCTTTGTGGACTACCTGCATCACTATGCCAAGGAGCAGGGCACCACGATCTTCCTCACATCACACATCATCCAGGATATGGAGCGACTGATCGATGACTGCATCATCATGGACTACGGATCTATACTCCTGCAGCGCCCAGTCGCTGAGATACTAAACGAGGGGCGACTCTACAGATGCACCCTCACAGACGACCGCCCTCTCCCTGAGATCGATGGGCTGTACCACTTTGAGGCGCACCACAGACGTGGGGAGTGCTACTCATTTCTCCCCATGCCAGAGGTCGCTGAGCGACTCACTCAGGCTGGCGTCCCCTACCAAGATCTCACAGCACACGAGACGACGCTCGAGGATGCCTTCATAGGACTCACCGGTAAGTATTAACGCTATCTATATGTTTGCCTCTATAATATATAAGGAGTGGCTCAAGCTCCGACTATACGCACTACTATCGACACTTGTCGCACTAGCTGTACCGCTCTACGGCGTCATACGCATACACCGAGCCATCGCCCTACAAGGCGCTGACCATATCTGGCTCGTGATGATACAGAAGGGGGTAGTCTTCGTAGAGAGTATGCGCTACGTACCCCTCATCTTAGGCTTGCTCTGCGCCATCGCTCAGTTTGCGCCAGAGCTCTCTCGTCGTAGTCTCAAGCTCACCCTACACCTGCCTCAGGCACCGCTCCGCTCGACCTACCAGATGCTCGCCTGCGGGGTGACGTTACTGCTGTGGCATACCCTATTATATATAGGTGTCCTCTTCATCGGACTGCAAGGGCTCTTAGCTTACGAACTCCTCACCTACGTCCTCTCCGCCACATTGCCGTGGATCTTGGCGGGCTTCCTCGGCTACCTCCTGATGAGTTGGATACTCCTAGAGCCCACTTGGCGTAGACGCATCCTCTACACCCTCATCGCTGTACTCTTGATGCGTCTCTGCTTTATCTCACCCACGGCAGGAGCTTACGCCCCCTTCCTGCCCACGCTACTTATCTACACCATCCTCTCCTCGACACTCGTGTGGCTCTCCGTGAGCCGCTTCAAAGAGGGGAGACAAGACTAAACAACCATTATATGAAGCGCATAGCCACAATACTCCTATACATCACCGTAGCACTACTCATCGCCTGGCAGATACCCTGGTGGTACAACTACCTCCGAGCCGATGCAAGCCGTGAGCCATTCACCATCTACAGTCAGCTACTAGGCGACTTCATCGTCACAGGCCATGATGAGGGAGCGATAACCTACCGTAGCGGTAAGGGCGTGCAGTATAGTCGTGAGGAGGTAGACAGCTTGCTCCCCACCTTCTACTACCGCCAGCTCCTGACTGATGGTCGCTTACCCGACACGCTCTACGGAGAGGCTGTGACCCCACAGCTTATACAGCGGGGTAGCGTCACCTTTCGTAGCTCACCTCGTACCCTCTCTGCACCTGCCGTAGCACTTTACCCCCTCCTGGAGAGTGCCTCACGGAGAGTCAAGCTGGAGATGCCCACAGATCTCTTTCGCATCACCGACCAGGCGATCGAATTTGTAGATATGCAGAGCAATCAGCTAGACAAGGCGAAGAGTGCTAGCTATACGAAGCTCTTTCAGGAGAAAGGCTTCACCTTCCCCGCACAACGGGTTGCTGGCAATGCGACTGCGCAAAAGGAATATGACAACGGCTACCTCCTCATTGATCAGCAGGGTAAGCTCTTTCACCTCAAGCAGATGGCGGGCAAGCCCTACCTGCGGGCTATTGACTTGCCCGAGGGCGTGGAGGCTGCCGAGGCCTTCGTCTGGGAGCTACCTAGTCGTCGGCATATCGGTCTCGTCTCTACCCGAGACCATCAGCTCTATCTGATCGAGCGTGAGGGCTATCGTCCCTGTCGCCTTGAGATCCCCTCGTGGGACCCACTCCGTGAGGATCTCACCATCATCGGCAACGACCTAGACAGCTACACCCTCAAGGTCTCTACCGCCGATGCCACAAGCTACTATGCGCTAGACGCTACGAGCTACACGCTACTGAGCTCGCTACAAGTAGATCACCCTGAGCCAGCTATGCCAGGGCTGCACTTCACCTCGCGCCTAGATGGCTGGGTCAAGCCTCGACTAGACTGACAGCAGGGTCCCTTCTGCCCCCTAACCTCTAACTTCTAACCTCTAACCTCTAACCTCTAATTACCCTCTTTTCT
>URKO01000015.1 GCA_900548415.1 uncultured Porphyromonas sp. | reverse complement strand
GGCGTGATTCATTTCTTCCGAAGTTTCATTTGATTCTTCCGAAGTTTCATTTCATTCCTCCGAAGAATTTTTTATTCTCCACGTGGAGATTTCGAAATATCCACGTGGAAATCACTTTTCCCCGACACAATGCCGTTTCGATATGTAGTCGGCTCTAAATTATTGTTGCGAAACAACCTCAGGTCGGAGGCCTCCGTTGTCGCACCTCAAGACGACTCCTATGGGGACACACAGATCGTGCGTCCCTATATGGTTACGTCTCCCCTCTAACTTCTAATCTCTAATTTCTAACCTCTAACCTCTAACTTCTAATCTCTAATTTGATTACCTTTGCAGTAACTCCGTGAGTAAGGCGATCGACCCGTCTTCGTCAGAAGCGCACGGAGCTATCTGTCAAACACTTATCACACTATCACCTTTTACTCCCTTGTCCGCTAAGCTCTATCACACGGCTGTCCTCTGTGAGGATTCTCTCGACTTATTGGTCACGACACCCAGTGGTCTCTATGTAGATGTCACGATGGGTGGCGGGGGACACTCGCGTGCCCTCCTCGAGCGACTCGCTCCCGAGGGGCGCTGTATCGGGCTCGATCAAGATCCTGATGCGGTGGTCAATGCCCCTACGGATAGTCGCTACCACTTTGTGGCGACAAACTTTCGCTACTTAGGACAGTGGCTCGACTATTGGGAACTCTCAGGGCAGGTCGATGGGATCTTGGCAGATCTAGGGGTCTCGTCACATCACTTCGATAGCGAGGAGCGAGGCTTTAGCTTTCGCTATGAGGAGGCGATGCCCGATATGCGTATGAATAGCCGGTCGGGCGTTACGGCTCGTGACCTCTTACTGAGCTACAGCGAGGAGCAGCTGGCTGATATACTATATTATTATGGTGAGCTCCATGATGCTCGTCGCATCGCAGCCTTGCTGGTGTCGCATCGTGCCGTGGGCTACCCGACGATCGCCTCGCTGATGGAGGTGCTGACGCCAGTCTTACCTAAGGGAGGGCCTCAGCTGCGCAATAAGTTGAGCCGTATCTTCCAGGCACTGCGCATTGAGGTGAATGATGAGCTGGGTGCTCTGCGTCAACTGCTGAGCGACTCCGTGCGTCTCCTCAAGCCGGGGGGGCGCATAGCGATCATCTCTTACCACTCGCTGGAGGATCGTATGGTCAAGGATTTCTTCCGTCTAGGGAGCTTCGAGCAGCCCAATGAGGCGTTGGCAGGTATGCCTTTATCGACCCCTGCGCCTCTACGTGTGATCACAAAAAAAGCTATCACACCCTCGGCGGATGAGATAGCGGATAATAATCGTGCTCGCAGTGCTAAGCTACGTGTTGCTGAGCGTCGTGAGGATATTTGAGTGAGATGATAAGATGGTTAAGATAGACGACACATACTTTGAGGATGACCTAGAGGAGGAGCTACAGGAGCCTACACCAGTAGCTACTGAAGAGTCTGCGATAGATCCTCAGCCGAGGCCTCTGCTGGGTGATCTCCTAGATGAGGAGGTCTCTTCTGAAGCTGTCGACACAGACACTCAGAGCGACTTCGCACCCGCCACTATGGATCCCGCTGACGAAGAGGCGCCCCGTGCCCCCGTCACGCTAGAGTCTACTCCCCTAGCGGAGCCTGAGACTCCTGAAGTGCCTGAGGCTCCTGAAGCTCTGTTCACCTCTGAAGAGCTTGAGGAGGAAGCTGTCGAAGAGGAGGATGAAGAGGATATCGAGGAAGAACCCTCCGAAGAGTCTGACCAGTCTACTCGTAAGCGTTCTTCGCGTGGGCTATGGTTCTGGCTAGGTGGCGATGCACTAGAGCTACCAGCCTTTAGGAAGTACATACCCGTCTTTATCACGATCTTCTTGATGGGACTAATACATGTCACGAGCAACTATCTGATCATCGACAAGCGCCGTCATATAGACAAGCTGGAAACACGAGTCAAAGACCTGACCTACAAGCACATGGAAAGCGTCAGCGAACTAACGCGTCGTAGCATCGGGGGCAACTTCGAGCAGCAACTTCAGGCGATGGGCTCAGATCTTGAGGCACCTTCGCAGCAGTCGATCATCCTCTATCGTGATAACAAGAAATAATCTCTACCCACTCTAACGTATACACGCTCTATGTCAAAACACAGTCCTATCATAGCTCGCTACCGCACATTAGGCTTCCTGGCCATCTTGATGACTCTATGGATCTTTATCAAGGTGATCGGCATCATCTTCGTCGAGGGCCCTACCTGGCGTCTGATGGCGCAAAACTTTCATCGTCCAGACACGGTGACAATCTCACCACTACGTGGCAACATCATTTCGTCAGACGGACACATCGTGGCTATTAGCAAGCCTGCGTACAAGCTTTACCTAGACTTTGGCGCAGAGGCTATTCAGCAGATGGAACCCGACTCGCTCTACAAGCAGCTAGACTCGCTAGCCTACCAGATGAGTCTCTGGGAGAAGGGTGAGCAAGCTACCTACCAGGCACTACGCAAGCGACTTCGTGAGGGCTATCGCAAGGCGCAGCATAAGCAACCGGGCTATCGCTACGTATCTATATACCCCTACGAGGTGAGCCATGTGGAGTACCAGCGACTTAAGCAGTCCTATCCACTGATGATGACGGTAGAGCGCAAGGGTCGTATAGTGCGTCGCCGTGGGCCGCTCAGAAATGGGCTGACGCATGAGGAGCGTGCACTACGTGACAGACCTTATGGTGAGCTAGCGAGACGTACCATAGGTAGCGTCTACAAGGAGGTCAAGGGAGATCTCACGCAGGGAGAGTATGGTCTAGAGCAGAGCTTTGACACCCTACTGCGGGGTGAGCCTGGATTGGCTGTGAGGCAGTACCTAGCAGGGTCTACCCGACAGAACACGCTGCAGCCGCCTCGTGATGGCTACAATGTGTACACCACGCTAGATATGAATCTGCAGCAGATCGTGCACCGTGCGCTCTATGAGCAGATGACACAGTTTGAGGCGGACTACGGAGGGGCTATCCTGATGGAGGTAGAGACGGGACGTATCCTGGCTCTGGCCAATCTGACGAAGGGTGGCGAGAGCTACTATGAGGGGGTCAACTATGCCCTTAGCGCGCTCAACGAGCCTGGTTCTACGATGAAGACGCCCTTTATGATGGCGGCACTAGATGATGGGGTCTGTACGCCAAGCGATACCATTGACACTGGAAACGGAGTCTTTAAGTATGGAGGCTACAACATACGTGATCATAATGCCAATCGCGGTGGCTATGGACGTATCTCGGTTGCGCAGGGACTGTGGTACTCTAGTAATATCGTCCTAGCTAAAATTGCGATCAAGGGGTATGTGGAGCACCCCGACGGGATCTATCAGCACCTGAGCAACTATGGACTGCTGGAGCGTCTAGATGTAGGTCTAGAGGGAGTCGCTACACCAACGATCATACGGCCCGAGGACAAGAGCTACGGTAACTCAACGATCCCTGGCATCAGCCGTGGCTATGGTATCTCGGTACCTGCGATCAATACGCTCAACTTCTACAACGGTGTCGCCAACGGCGGACGTATCATGCGCCCCTATCTAGTAGATCGTGTAGAGGATGCAGAGGGCAAGGTGATCCAAGAGTTTCAGCCACAGGTGCTGCACGAGAATATCTGCAAGCCCGCTACGCTCGACTCAATACGCTCCATGCTAGACAATGTAGTCTTACAAGGCACTGCTAAAGGGCCCGTACGCTCTGATCTCATCTCTATCAGTGGCAAGACGGGTACAGCCCTGATGAGCAACCATGGTGGCGGAGGTTATCGTGCTAGCGGAGAGGTCTACATGACTTCGTTTTGCGGATACTTTCCCTCCGATCATCCTAAGTATAGTTGCATCATCTTTGTAGTCAATCCTCACGGCGCAGGTCGTGCCTCAGGCGGTATCGTAGCTGGTCGTGGTGTGAAGCGTATCGCTGAGGAGATTTACACGCTCTCTAATCCTATCCTCCTAGACACGATCACGCCTCACCCGGCTAGTGAGCGATTGAAGCATTTGGATCTAGCTGGCGGTGAGAAGAAGCGTGTCGAGAGTTTTGTCAAGGCTTACAAGATCCCCGAGGTTAGATCCGACGGATCTAGCAAGGTCTCCTCTGACCAATTGGTCGTACCTCAGTATGGGCGTGAGGGGGTAGAGCTACATCCTCTCGCTCGTTACTCTAAGGGGGTGATGCCTCGACTTGTAGGGTTAGCCCCCAGCGAAGCGGTCTATCAGATTAGCTTGCAGGGGCTGGAGGTACAGTTGGTCGGCTATGGACGAGTCCTAGCGCAGAGCATTCCCATCGGCACGCCTATCCACCCAGGACAGAAGGTGATCCTACATCTAGGCAATAATCATAGACAGTAAAGTGGAATACTCTTTTAGATAGATATGAATCTCAAACCACTCAATAATTATATAGTAGCACTCACCGAGGAGCATCTACTGAGCCAAGCAGACACGGGTAGCGTCTCTACGGAGCAATGCCAAGTGATCTCTATCGAGCAGGACTCACGTCGTGCCTCCGAGGGGTGTATCTTCGTAGCACTACGTGGTGTGCATGTGGACGGTGCCGACTACATCCCGAAGGCACTTGCAGCGGGCTGTCGTATCATCGTCACAGAGCATCCACGACCCGAAAGTCTCTCTGACGAGGTGGCATGGCTCACGGTGACTGACACGGCAAAGGCGATAGCAGTCCTAGCCTCTGTCTACTATGACCGTCCGGAGCGGCAGCTCACAATCGTAGGAGTCACGGGGACTAATGGCAAGACGACCACCGCTACGCTATGCTATCAGCTGTGGAACTGGCTCGGCATGCGAGCTGCACTCTTTAGCACGGTCTGCATACGTATCGGAGAGAAGGAGTATCCCGCCACCCATACGACGCCTGACGCTCTCGAGCTACATCGTGTGATGCGCGATATGGTCGATGCGGGCTGTCGTTATCTCTTTATGGAGGTCTCTTCGCACGCTTTGGTACAGCAGCGGGTCTACGGGTTGCCCTTTGCACTAGCTCTCTTTACCAATCTGACGCGTGACCACCTAGACTACCACGGCACGATGCAGGCTTACATTGCAGCAAAGAAATCGCTCTTTGACAATCTCTCCCCAGAGGCTCACGCGCTAGTCAATGTGGATGATCGCAACGGGAGTGTCATGGTACAAAACTGCGCTGCCCACCTACATACCTATGCGATGCGTAGCCATGCGGACTATACGGCTCAATTGCTGGGACAGTATGTAGACGGCTCTACCCTACTACTGGACAACGAAGAGGTGGAGATCAAGCTCGTCGGGAGCTACAATGCTTACAATGTGACGGCCGTCTACGGAGTGGCTCGTCTCCTTCTACCCGATCTAGACAAAAGCTTGATACTACGAGGCATCTCTAGTCTGGAGCATGTGAATGGTCGCTTTGACCTGCTCGCCTCACCGAGAGGTTATCATGTGGTAGTGGACTATGCGCACACGCCTGACGCTCTGGAGAATCTCCTCAAGACGGTCTCCGAGCTGAACGCCACACGGGTCTACGTCGTGGTCGGCGCTGGCGGTGATCGTGACATGGGCAAGCGTCCGGAGATGGGGCGTATCGCCTACAATATGTGCGACCGTCTCTACCTTACCTCAGATAATCCACGCTCCGAAGATCCGCAGACGATCATCGATCAGATGCTCGAGGGCATCCCCCAGGCGGAGCGCGACGAGGTCTACACCAACGTATCTCGTCGCCAAGCAATCACAGACGCTTGCGCAGCTGCACAGCGTGGCGACCTAGTGGTCATCGCTGGCAAGGGTCATGAAACCTATCAAGAGATCGAAGGTGTCAAGCATCACTTCGACGACAAAGAGGTGGCGCAAGAGATCTTCGCAAGAGAGGAGCATGCGTAGATAGCGTACCTTTGTCCTCACCTTTTACTTAGAGACCTTATAATCTTACCAACTTACCCATCACACTATGCTTTATCACCTCTACGATTGGCTACAGGCAAACGACGTCCCAGGCTGGCGACTAGCCCAGTATGTCACCTTTCGGGCTGGTGTCAGCTTCATTCTAGCGTTGATCTTCAGCACGATCATCGGCCGACGCATCATCCACTGGTTGCATCGCATGCAGATAGGCGAGGTGGTCCGTACGCTAGGACTGGAGGGTGAGGCTATGAAGACAGGCACCCCAACGATGGGCGGTATCATCATCATTATAGCGATCATTGTCCCGACGCTCCTCTTCGCCCGCCTCAACAATGTCTACATACAACTGATGATCTTCACGACCCTTACGATGGGTGCCTTGGGCTTTATAGATGACTACATCAAGGTCTTTAAGAAAAACAAGGCGGGACTCCACGGACGCTACAAAATCATCGGACAGGTACTCCTAGGCGTTGTCGTGGCTCTCACCTTCTACTTGAGCCCAGACATTATCATTCGTGAGAATCAAGAGGTGATCAACAACGGTCGCATCGAGCAGGTGACCTTCTCTAGTCAGGAGGCGAAGAATACGCAGACGACCATCCCCTTTGTCAAGAACAACAACTTCGACTACCTCTCGCTAATTCCAGCCTCTACACCACACCGCGAACTGGTTGGCTGGATCGTCTTCTCGATCATCATCATTCTGATCGTCACCTTTATCTCTAACTGCGTCAACCTAACGGATGGTCTGGACGGACTAGCCGCAGGAACATCCGCCCCTGCGGGCGTCGCCCTGGCGGTGCTCGCCTATGTCTCCTCACACATAGCTCTGGCGCAGTACTTTAGTATCATGTTTATCCCAGGCGCTGAGGAGCTGGTGATCTTTGGCGCAGCCTTCGTGGGCGCGACCTTTGGCTTCCTTTGGTACAACGCTTATCCTGCGCAGGTCTTCATGGGAGACACGGGCAGCCTAGCCATCGGTAGTATCATCGCCGTGATGGCCGTCCTCATTCGCAAGGAGCTCCTCCTGCCGATCCTCTGCTTCCTCTTTATCATCGAGGGACTATCCTCACTGATACAGCAAGCATACTTTAAGATTACCAAGCGACGCACGGGTACGGGCCGACGAGTCTTCAAGATGTCGCCCCTGCACCACCACTTTCAGAAAGCGGGCAATAGCGGTATCGACGCCCTGATCCAGAGACCTCTGGCACCTATCCGAGAGGCTAAGATCACCGTTCGCTTTTGGCTTATAGCTATCCTGCTAGCTGTACTAACAGTCATCACGCTTAAGATGCGATAAATAATAGACTTACAACGATCTCACAGATATGCAACGCAACGAATATATCATCCTAGGAGCTGGAGAGAGTGGCGTCGGAGCTGCCATCCTCGCTCAGCAGCAAGGGCTCCCTGTCTTCGTCTCTGACTCGGGACAGATCAAGCCACAATACAAAGCAGAGCTGGAGCAGTACGGCATCCCCTACGAGGAGGGCGGACACACCTTCTCACGTATCTTATCTGCCCAGGAGGTGATCAAAAGCCCTGGCATCCCCGACAGCGCACCGCTCATACGACAGCTGGCGGAGCAGCAGACGCCGATCATCAGTGAGATCGAGTTCGCCTATCGCTACGCTGGCGACAGCATGATGATCGCTATCACAGGGAGCAACGGCAAGACCACTACGACCAACTGGCTTTACCACACGCTCCACAATGCGGGACTAGATGTCTCTATGGCAGGCAATGTGGGGACCAGTCTAGCTCGTCAGGTGGCGCTCGCTCCGCACGCTTACTATGTGATCGAGCTGAGTAGCTTCCAGCTGGATCACATGTACCAGTTTAGAGCGCACATAGCGATCCTGCTCAACATCACGCCCGACCATCTAGATCGCTACGACCATAAGATGGAGCTATACGCACGGGCTAAGATGCGTATCACGCAAAACCAAGAGCCCACCGACTACTTCATCTCATGGATCGAAGACGACTGGACACAACGGCTACTTAAGGAGCCAGGCATGGGAGCGGGACGACGAATCTTCTTCTCTACCGAAGCCTCTTCAGACGATGCCGTCGTGGCTTCTAGTCACAACGGACAGCTACGCTTCGCCCTTCAGGGGCCAGTCCTTGAGATGCCAGAGAGCGCTCTAGCTCTATCGGGCAAACACAACGTGCAGAACGCCCTAGCTGTCGGTTGCGCTGCGCAAGCTTTAGGCGTCAAGCCCGAGATCATACGAGCCTCTCTAGAGACCTTTACCAATGTGCCACACCGCCTAGAGTATATCGCCAGCATCGATGGCGTAGACTACATCAACGACTCCAAGGCGACCAACATCAACAGCACGTGGTATGCCCTCGAGAGTATGCGCAAGCCGACGATCCTCATACTAGGAGGCACTGACAAGGGCAACGACTACAACGATCTGATGGATCTAGTCAAGGAAAAGGTCGTCGGGCTGATCTACCTGACGACCGACTCTGCCAAGCTCCACCGAAGCTTCGACAGTGTCATACCTCGTCACGAGGAGGTTACCTCCATGCGTGACGCTATCGTGGCAGCTCGCCAGATGGCCAAGGCAGGAGACACCGTATTGCTGTCGCCAGCCTGCGCCAGCTTTGACCTCTTTACCTGCTACGAAGATCGTGGCGACCAGTTCAGAGCGGAGGTGCTCGCCATCGCTCAGCAGCAACGTGATACTGATAGATCGCTCTAGCCTATCCACTCTCTATGATACCACAAGACGAACACAATACTAGCCAAGATACCACGACCCCTTCGGACATCTTCGACTTCTCTCCCCGTGAGGAGACGGTTCCGACCGACAACGAGAGCGCAGAGCTGGACGAAGAGAGTACTCAGAGTGCTGCCGAGGTAGAGCCGAAACCACGCAAGCCACGCATTACAGGCGACCGCTCGTTGTGGTTCCTCTACTTTGCCTTCTTGGCCACGTCACTACTCTTCATCTATAGTGCTACCAGCACACTAGCTTACCGTGGGGAGAGCCTGTACGCACCCTTTACGGGTCATCTTAAGCATATCATCATATCGGTGATTGTGGCGTGGGGTTTCTCACGGATGAACCGTACTTTGACACGCTCCGTAGGGATCCTTATTTTCATCGGATCTTTCGCACTCGTCATCTTAACCCTCTTCATAGGTACAGAGACCAATGACGCGAAGCGTACGCTACTGGGCATACAACCCTCTGAGTTCTATAAGGTAGGGGTCATCTTCCTCGCCTCTGCCATCCTCTCTATACGCGAGCTGACTAACAACCAGCGCTTCTACCTCTTCTGCGGGCTCACCGCCATCGGACTCATCTGTGTTGCCAAGGAGAGTCTCTCGATGGGTATCATCATTACCTTATTCGTTCTCGGTATAGGTGTCGTACAGACGGGCTTCTCCAAGAGTCTCTTCCTCGTTGGGGGCGTCGGACTTGGTATCATCGCACTACTCGTGGCTAGTCTCTTACTGCTACCCGATAGCATCGTCATGAAAAACAGTAGTACAGCGCGCTGGAAGGGACGTATCGAAGACTTTACCGCTAAGTCTGACTCCAGTAAGTTTGTCATCGACGAGGACAACTTTCAGGAGCAGCACGCACGCATAGCCATAGCAAGGAGCAATGGTACCGGCGTCTTCCCTGGCAATAGTGTGGAGCGAGACATCCTCCCCGAGGCATACTCCGACTTTATCTATGCGATCATCATCGAGGAGACTGGGTTCATCGGTATGATCTGGGTGCCGCTACTCTATATCCTTCTCTTCTTCAAGCTCTCTCGCTGGGCGACACGATCGCAACGCAGCTGGCAGCGCATCTTCCTCCTCGGCGTGGGCATCATGTACACCACGCAGGCGATCATACACATGTGTGTCGTCACGGGCATCTCACCCAATACGGGTCAGACGCTACCGCTCATCAGTCGTGGAGGTTCTTCGCTCCTGGCTACCTCCATCGCCATCGGTGCCTGCATAGCGATCACAAGGCAGATCCGCGAAGACGAGTACCATAAGCAACTGGAGGAAGAGCGCAAAGCTCAGGAGGAGGCAGCTGCCGCCGAAGCGATTGTTGCGGATACCTCTATAGTCGAAGAGAGTTTCCTACCCTCCTCCTCTGACGAGGTAGATGGTATGGCGTAGTCTCTATGCCTGCTTGTGCCAGATGTGCCACGCGTAACGAGCCTGCACGAGGAGCATCTTCAGTCCATTGATCGTCGTCGCACCTTGCTCACGGCAAGCCTTGAGGAAGCGCGTCTCCTCTGGGTTGTAGATCAGATCCATGCAGACGTGCTTTGGCGTGATCGCCTCGTAAGGTATCTGCGGACGCTCCATGATAAGCGATCCCATGCCGACGGGCGTAGCGTTGATGATGATCCACTTGTCTGCTATCAGCTCAGGTGTCAGTGCATCGTAAGACAAGATATGTGGAGCTTGCGGATCTCTACTGACCAGCGTACAGTCCCGTCCGAGACGCTTGAGAGCCTGTGCCACCGCTTGGGCTGCTCCACCCGTGCCGAGGACGAGTGCATGCTGTCGTTCGGGCGTGAGTAGTGGCTGTAGACTCTCCACGACACCCTGTACGTCCGTATTGTAGCCAAAGAGACGCATCCGCCCTCCCGCGCGATCCACAACGATCGTATTGACAGCTCCCACATACTTAGCCTCAGTGTCTATCTCATCTAGATAGTTGCACACCTCCACCTTGTAGGGGCTCGTCACATTAAGCCCCGCGATGGCGGGAGTAGACTCCAGCCAAGGTCTCAGCGCCGAGAGATCATCCAGCTCCTGTAGTATATAGCGCGCATCAATCCCCTGGGAGTCAAAAAGGTCGTTGAAGTAGTCTGCCGAGAGCGAATGCCCCACGGGCTTACCTATCAGTGCGTAAAT
>URKO01000014.1 GCA_900548415.1 uncultured Porphyromonas sp. | reverse complement strand
ATTAGAGGGGTGACACATTATAATAGATAATACATTTGCCACACCTCCCCCACACATCTACCTGAAAACGACAAAATGGGTACATGTCTTCTCCGATATGTACCCGAAAAGGGCAAAACGGGTACACGTTGTTTCTGATAGGACCTTGTTTAGTCCAGAAGATTTTTACTCTACGACATATAATAGGAGAGACGGTAGTCTTGCGATCTTAGCTCTCCTCGCGCTAGTAGGCAAAGCGCGATGACTGTGTGAGCCTACTCAGTGAGGAGGGTCAGGAGGCGGGAGCCGTCGGGCTGCGCCTCGATGTGGATGACGGCGGTGTCCTCGGGGAGCAGGGGGGCGATGACGTCGGGCCACTCGATATAGCAGCGAGCCCCTGATCGGATATACTCGGCTAGGCCTATCTGGTCGGCATCTGCGAGGTTCTCCAGACGGTAGCAGTCTATATGATAGATAGTTTCGTCGGACTGAGTCGTATAGACGTTGACAATGGCAAAGGTGGGGCTATTGACCACCTCCTCTTCGTTGGCGCCATCGAGACGGCACAGCTCGTGAACGAGCGTCGTCTTGCCCGCGCCTAGATCTCCCTGGAGGGCGATGACGGGGTAGTCGGCAAGACGTGTGTGTACCTCCTGGGCGATGCGTGGGAGGTCGGCGAGAGATTGTAGTGTGAGACGCATATAGCTAATGGTATTAACGAGGCGTGAGCGTGATACAGGGCACGAGCATCTCCTCCATAGAGATACCTCCGTGCTGGAGCGTGTCACGGTAGTAATTGACGTAGTAGTTATAGTTGTTGGGATAGGCGAAGAAGTTCTGCTCGTAGCAGAAGACGTAACTGTCTGTCAGATGGTTGACAGGAAGACCTATATCCTTTGGTTTGCTGGGTGCGTAGGCCTCCTTGGCGTCGAAGGTGAGGCTTTGGCCTAGCTTATAGCGCAGATTGGTCGAAGTGTTGCGATTGCCGATGATCTTGACTGGCTTGCGGACGCGGACGGAGCCGTGGTCGGTGGTCAGGATGATCTTGGCGCCCATCTGAGCGACTTGCTCGAAGAGCCGATAGGTGGTCGAGTGGCGGAAC
This sequence comes from uncultured Porphyromonas sp., assembly GCA_900548415.1. Lineage (GTDB taxonomy): Bacteria > Bacteroidota > Bacteroidia > Bacteroidales > Porphyromonadaceae > Porphyromonas > Porphyromonas vaginalis. The sequence continues at coordinate 9,778 of URKO01000014.1, read as the reverse complement.
CAACTCTGCGTCAGGGAGCGGTAAGCGGCCTCACTGCTGGCAAGCTCGCGGATCATCTTGCTCTCGGTGCGAGCATGCGATAGCATATCGACGAAGTTGAGAACGATGACGTTGAGCTGATTGTCCTCCAGCTCGTTGAGCTGAGCGAGGACTCGCTCGCCGAAGGAGGTCTCGTAGACCTTGCGGTAGGCGAAGCTGTAGGGCTTGCGGTAACGCTTGAGGAGGCTTGCGATCATGGGCTCTTCGTTGAGATTTTTGCCCTCCTCGCTCTCCTCATCAACCCATAGCTCGGGAAAGGTTTTCGTAATCTCTAGAGGCATGAGCCCTGAGAAGATCGCATTCCGCGCATATTGTGTGGCTGTCGGTAGGATAGCGGTGTACATGCCATCGTCGAAGGTGAAGAGTCCGCTCAGCATCTCCTGCACAGCGAGCCACTGGTCCCAGCGGAAGTTGTCGATGAGGATTAGGAAGACATGCTCGCCACGATCTAGCATCGGGAAGACTTTGTCGCGCATCAGCGTATGGCTCATCAGCGGAGCGTGCTTCGGATCTTGTATCCACCCCTCGTACTCCTTAGTAATGTACTTAGCGAAGAGTCTATTCGCCTCGTCACGCTGCGACTGAAGCGTCTCCGCCATATCGGGGAGGTAGTTGTCTACCTGCATGACCCACTTGGAGATCTCCTTATAGATAGCCATCCACTCGTCGATGGTGCCAGCACTATTGATCCGTAGGGATAGCTCACGGAAGGCTTGTATGTAGTTTTGTTGTGTAGCCTCAGTGACGATCTGCTCTCGGTGCAGTACTTTCTTGAGCGAGAGAAGGAGTTGGTGGGGGTTGACCGGCTTGATGAGGTAGTCGGCTATCTGACGGCTGATCGCCTCATTCATCAGATGCTCCTCCTCGCTCTTGGTGACCATGACGACGGGGAGATAGGGGTAGAGCGGTGCGATGCGTGCGAGCGTCTCTAGTCCCGACAAGCCTGGCATCTGCTCATCGAGGAAGACTAAGTCGTACGACTGATCTTGCAGCAAGTCGAGGGCGTCGGCTCCACTCACGCAGGGGGTGACCTGATAGCCGTGCTGCTCGAGGAATATGATGTGCGGTCTCAGGAGATCTATCTCGTCATCGACCCAAAGTATCTGTATTGCGGACATAGATGCGTAGCTTATTGTTGGAGTGATTGGATTACTTGGGGAGTTTCTTCGTTTCGGTCTCTATCTTAAGAAATGAGCGATTATGTAGCTGGACACTTTCCACTTAGCTCACGAACCATTTTCGTGACGTCACGAAAATGGTCTTCTACACTCACTACTTGCGAGAGATTGCTGGCAGTACCAGTCGTAGAGTTGGGGGATGCCGACGGCGAGAGGCGTCGTGGCGGTGTAGCCGAGGGTGGTGAGACGCGTCAGGTCGAGGAGCTTGCGGGGGGTGCCGTCGGGCTTTGTGCTGTCCCACTCGATGCGCCCCTCGTAGTGCGTCGCCTCAGCGACGAGCGTGGCGAGCGTGCGGATGGAGACCTCTTCGCCCGATCCGATGTTGATGTGCGTGTTGCGGATCTCTCGCTCGCCAGCGGGGTATAGCTCAGCAAATGACACCCGCTCGGCAATGGTTATGCAAGCCTCCGCTAGATCGTCACTCCACATAAACTCACGCAGTGCCGACCCCGTACCCCATAGCTGCAAACTGGTAGGCGTGATGCCGTAGCGTGCTAGCTCTGCCGTGAACTCCTCCAGACTACTCTGCTCTGTCAAGCCCTCGAGCGGACGCTGCGCCACGTCCCGCCGTAGTGCTGCTAGGTCGCTACGGAGCAATGCGCCCGCCAGGTGTAGCTTGCGAATCATAGCGGGCAGGACATGGCTATTGACTAGATCAAAGTTGTCCCCGTAACCATATAGATTGGTCGGCATGACCGAGAGATAGTTCGTGCCGTACTGGAGGTTCATACTCTCGCACATCTTCATTCCCGCGATCTTGGCGATAGCGTACGGCTCGTTGGTGTACTCCAGTGGCGAAGTGAGCAGCGCATCCTCACGCATCGGCTGAGGCGCAAGCCGAGGATAGATGCAGCTACTGCCGAGGAAGAGCAATCCCTCGACTCCATTGCGGAGTGCGGAGGTGAGGACGTTTTGCTGGATCCCCAGATTGTTCATGATAAAGTCGGCACGATAGGTCTGATTGGCCATGATCCCGCCCACATGCGCTGCTGCGAGGAAGATGTAGTTGGGTCGCTCCTCACGCATGAAGCGCTCCACCGCCACTGCGTCTAGCAAGTCTAGCTCTTGATGCGTGCGGGTGATCAGCTGTTGGTAGCCTCGTGCTTGCAGTTGGCGGAGTATCGCCGATCCTACCAAGCCCCGATGTCCAGCTACATAGATGCGGCTCTCAGGTGTCAATTGTTTCATAGCTTCTTACGCTCTTCTTTGGCAAATAGCTCTAGATCGCTCTCGACCATACGCTTGACCAGTTCCTCGAAAGGTGTCATCCGTGGGTTCCAGCCGAGGAGCTCTCGTGCCTTCTTTGGGTCGCCCAGGAGCGTCTCCACCTCAGCGGGACGGAAGAAGCTCTCGTCCACAGCGACCAGCACGCGTCCCGTGGCACGATCTACACCCTCCTCGTGCAGGCCTTCACCTCGCCACTCCAGCTCAATGCCAACATAGCGGAAGGCTAGCGTGGCAAACTCCCGCACCGAGTGCTGCTCGCCCGTGGCGATGACAAAGTCCTCGGGCTTTTCGTTTTGCAGCATCAGCCACATACAGTAGACGTAGTCAGGTGCGTAGCCCCAGTCACGGAGCGCATTGAGATTGCCTAGGTAAAGCTTGTCCTGCAGTCCCAGCTTGATGCGTGCTGCTGCCATCGTGATCTTGCGGGTGACAAAGTTCTCGCCTCGTCGCTCACTCTCATGGTTAAAGAGGATCCCGTTCACCGCAAACATGCCGTAGCTCTCCCGATAGTTTCGAATGATCCAGTAGGCGTAGAGCTTAGCGCAGGCGTAGGGAGAGCAGGGGCGGAAGGGCGTCAGCTCATTTTGCGGAGTCTCTGCCACGTGACCATATAGCTCACTCGTGGAGGCCTGGTAGATGCGTACTGACTGGCTCATGCCTAAGATGCGCACCGCCTCGAGTAGTCTGAGGGTGCCGATGGCAGTCACGTCGCCTGTGTACTCTGGCACGTCAAAGGAAACCTTGACATGGCTCTGAGCCGCTAGGTTGTAAATCTCCGTGGGGCGCACCTCCTGGATGATGCGTATGAGCGACGAACTGTCCGTCATGTCGGCCCAGTGAAGCTCTATCTTGCGTCTCTGACTCTGGTCACGCACCCAGTCGTCAAGGTATAGGTGCTCGATGCGCGCCGTGTTGAAGTAAGAGGCGCGGCGTAGCGTGCCGTGCACCTCGTATCCCTTAGATAGAAGCAGCTCAGCGAGGTAAGATCCGTCTTGCCCCGTGATTCCGGTGATAAGTGCTATAGGTCTAGACATAGATGTCACAGTATCGATTCAATCCCAAAGGTACGAAATTTGAATTTCCTCCATAGGAAATGGATTTGTCGTGAGACGAAGAGGTGAGCAGATTGGGCTATTTTTGGTATCTTCGCATAGAAAACAGAAATAAGCAATGGCACAGAATATAAAAGTAGGAGACACCATCCGCTACCTCAATGCGTCGGGCGGTGGTGTCGTCAAGCGCATCGAGCGTGGTGTGGCGTGGGTCGAGGGCCCCGACGGCTTCGAGCTACCCACACCGATACATGAGTGCGTCGTGGTAGACAGCCGCGACACCTTCGTACCAGCATACAAGCCCCCCGTAGTGAAGCGACAAGAGCCGACAGTGCAGCAACCTAAAAGCAGTGCACCCATAGCGACTCCGGCTACGCCAGAGCCGGCCGAGGAGGCCGAGCAAGACTTGAGCTTTGTGGCGCCCCTCTCCAAGGGCCCTTGGTTTGACCGCTCAGGAGGCGAGCAGCTACAGGTGCATGTCGCCTATCTGCCCGTATCGTACGAGCACTTCGGACAGTCTCCCTACGAGACTTATCTGATCAACGAGAGCAACTATCATCTCCTCTTCACTTATAGCACGACAACCTCAGCGGGAGGCTACAAACTCCGCTCAGCAGGCGTCCTAGAGCCGGATATGCGGGTACTCGTTGAGGAGTTTGATGTGTCAGAGATCAATGACCACGCTGTCTCACACTTCCAGTTTGTCGCTTACAAGCCCGAGCGCACCTATCGCTCCATGCCACCCGTAGAGCGTCAGGTGCGGATGGATGTGGTCAAACTGGTGAAGCGTCACGCCTTTCGTGAGAATCCCTTCTTTGACGAGGATGCGCTTGTGATCCCCGTCCTAGAGGCGTACGATGGCACCCAGCAAGCTCCCGCCGAGGAGCCTGCGCCAGTGCCTACGCCAGCAACGAATCGTCGAGGAGCTTTGCCACAGCGTGCTATCGAGAGTGCGGAGCAGGCGACGGCTACACAAAAGGCTCCGCAGAAGGCACCGCAAAAGCCTACCAAGAAGAGTGTGGCTAAGCCTCAGCCTGAGGCCAAACGCCCTGAGACTCCAGCGGCTCCACAGGCTGCGCCTGCAGCTCCCGAGCAAACCATCGAGAAGGTGGGACTAGAGGCAGAGCGTATCCTCCCGAATGCTACGGGGATGACTCCGCACGAGGTGCTACTCTTTCAGTTGAAGAACTTTCGCCGTGAGCTAGACAAGCGTCTAGATCGTCGTGGTAGCAAGGTGATCTTCATCCATGGAGCTGGTCAGGGCGTCCTGCATCAGCTGATCATCAACCGCATCGAGCAGGACTACCCGATGGTGCAGTATCGTGACGTTACGTTCGACGGCTTCCCGATGGGCGCTATCGAAGTCACCATTTCAGCAAAGTAACGACCCAATGCTAGAGATCGAGCGCAAGTACCTCGTCAGTCGTGATGACTACCTCCGAGAGGCGTCTCACCACCACCATATCCGTCAGGGCTATCTGACAGCAGATGGGCGGGTGACGGTGCGGGTGCGCATCATCGATGAGGAGGCGCGACTCACCATCAAGGGAGGCTCCACCCCCGACGGACTCATCCGCTCCGAGTGGGAGTACGCGATTCCTGTCGCTGATGCTGAGGAGATGCTGCGCCAGTGTGCTAGCAGTAGCCTCGAGAAGGTGCGCTACTACGTGCCTTTTGCAGGCTTCGTGTGGGAGGTAGACCGCTTCGGCGGGCGGCTAGAAGGCTTGGTCATGGCAGAGGTAGAGTTGACGAGCCCCGCAGATCGTCCTGCGCTACCCAGTTGGCTGGGGCGCGAAGTGACGGGCGACCCGCGCTACTACAACGCTATGCTAGCGCAAGAGCTGACGCCACCACCCACTACCTAAGAGAATCAACGTAATACACTATATAAAGATAACTACCTATGACAACTCACCTAAGAAGAGTACTTCTACTCCTGCTTACCAGTCTCACCCTCTCGGCCGTGGCACTGGCCGACGGAGGTATGTGGCTACTGGAGCAGATGGCTGACCAAGCTGACGAACTCCGAGCTAAGGGGCTACAGATCCCTGTGGAGGAGATATACAATCCTGACGGCCCCTGCTTGCAGCGTGCGGTCGTAATGTTTGACGGAGGCTGCTCAGGCGTCTTCGTCTCGGACCAAGGACTCGTTTTGACCAACCACCACTGTGGCTACGATCAGATACAGAGTCACTCAGCCGTAGAGCACAACTACCTGCGTGACGGCATCTGGACGCAGTCGATGCGTGAGGAGCTACCCTGTCCTGGGCTGGAGGTGATCTCGATCGATAAGATCACCAACGTGACCGACCAGGTGAATAAGCTGCTCCAGGAGTCTCCCTACAAGGAGGATCCGATGGCGGCTTTCTCCATAGCGACGCTCACCAAGATGATCCCCGCGATCGTTGGCGAGGAGGCAATGAAGCAGCCTGGCATTCGTTACGAGCTGAAGCTCTTCTACGGGGGCAACCGTTACTACCTCTTTACCAAGAAGGTCTTTACCGACGTACGGCTTGTAGCGGCTCCGCCCAGTGCTATCGGTAAGTATGGCTCCGACACGGACAACTGGATGTGGCCTCGCCACACGGGAGACTTCTCTATCTTCCGCGTCTATGTGGACAAGAACAATAACCCCGCCGACTACAGCGCTGACAATGTGCCGTACAAGCCAGAGCGCTTTGCTGCGGTCTCTACTTCAGGCGTGCAGCGTGACGACTTTGCGCTGATTATGGGCTTCCCTGGCACGACCAATCACTTCTTTACAGAGGCGCAGGTGGACGAGTGGTCTGAGATAGACAATAACATACGTATCGAGATGCGTGGCCTGCGTCAGGAGGTGATGCTGCGACGTATGCTTGCTGACGAAAAGGTCAACATACAGTACGCTGCTAAGTATGCTTACTCGCAAAACGGCTATAAGCGCGCTCAAGGTGCCAACTGGGCAATCCGTACTCGTAACCTACAAGCGACTAAGCGTGCGCAACAGGACGCGCTGGCTAGCTGGGCTAAGGCCAACAACCGCCCCGAAGTGACCAAAGCTATCCAGACGATCGCTGACTGTGTCGCTGCCCGTCGGGAGGCGCGTCGTGTGCAGTGGTACCTTATGGAGGGTATCCTGACGCCGATCGAGTTCCTACAGATCCCGCTCGTAGATGGTCAGAAGCTCCAGCAGTGGAGCGACCCGAAGGTGCGCGAGGAGATCATCAGCGAGTTGCGTAGTGGCTACGCGGCCTTCTATAATAAGGACTACGACCCAACGGTCGACAAGGAGGTCGCGACAGTACTCCTGCAGCGCTACACGGAGCGTATCGATGAGGCGCACTGGCCAGAAGCTCTTCGCGAGGGCGTGGCTCAGTATGGCTCCGTACAAGCTTATGTAGCTCATCTCTTCGACAGCTCGATCTTTGCTGATCCTGCACGCTTCGACGCTTTCCTCAAGACTCCCTCACGTGAGCAGCTCCTAAGCGATCCGATGATGCAGTTTACGGTCTCTACGATCAATCTCTTTGTCCAGATGCGTGAGCAGCAGGCTGCTTACGATGATCCGATCAAGCTGGCTCACAGAGACTACGTGCGTGGCGCGATGGATATGCAGGGCGCGCGCAAGGTGTGGCCCGATGCCAACCTGACGCTCCGCTTTACCTACGGCAATGTGCGTGGCTACACTCCTCGAGACAACGTCTACTACGGGCATCAGACGACCCTCACAGGTGTGATGGAAAAGGAAGACCCCAACAGCTGGGAGTTTGCCCTGCCTGACCAGATCAAAGAGATCTACAAGCAAAAGGACTACGGCGTCTATGCGCTACCGAATGGCGAGATGCCGGTCAACTTCTGCGCTACGACCCACACGACGGGTGGTAACTCGGGTAGCCCTGTCTTCGACAGCAAGGGGCGCCTCATCGGGCTCAACTTCGACCGCAACTGGGAGGGTGTCGGTGGCGACATCGAGTACCTACCAGACTACCAGAGAAGCATTATCCTAGATATACGCTACCTCCTCATGCTGGTCGACAAGTATGGTCACTGCCAGCGTCTGCTCGACGAGATGAACCTTGTTAAGTAACTGCCTATGGAGACACTACAACTAGAGGAGCAGATCGTCAAGATGCTCCGCACCGTCTACGACCCTGAGATCCCTGTCAACATCTACGACCTAGGCCTCATCTACAATGTGGATATACAGGAGGAGGGGGCTAAGGTGGTGATCACGATGACACTCACGGCGCCCAATTGCCCGGCCGCAGACTTCATCCTGCAGGATGTACAGATCAAGGTCGAGAGCATCAAAGGCGTCAAGCGGTGTGACATCGAGCTCACCTTCGACCCATCGTGGGATAGCTCAATGATGTCCGAAGAGGCACAGCTGGAGCTGGGCTTCCTCTAGGGCAAAGCGTTGCTGACACCCTACCTATGGGAGCTATATACTTCCTCTCAGATGCACACCTAGGGTCGCCCTATCACGACGACCCTAGGCGTGCTGAACTACGACTAGTCGCCTGGCTGCGCTCCATAGCGGACGATGCCGAGGCGGTCTACCTGCTGGGCGATATGCTCGACTACTGGTTTGACTACAAGTATGTCGTGCCGAGGGGAGCTGTACGCTTCCTCGCTGCTTTGGCAGACCTCGTGGAGCGAGGTGTTGAGGTGCACTACATCATGGGCAATCACGACCTCTGGCTCACCGATTACTTTGAAAAAGAGCTAGGCGTCATCGTGCATCGCGACACGGTCGTCTGCCAACTCAAAGGGTGCACCTTCCGTCTGTCGCACGGACATCGGGAGTATGCCCTACGCTACAAGAAGGAGCGGTGGCTCTTTGGCATCTTCGAGAGCCGACTGGCACGGCGTCTCTATGCTGCGATCCACCCTCGCTGGACCGTCGGCTTCGCACAGCGGTGGGCTTACCGCAACCGCCTGCGACAGATGCGAGCTGCCGACGATCCGTCACGACCTGGCTACAATCCGCAGATGAATGTGGAGCGCGACGAGTGGCTCGTGCAGTACACCAAAGAGCTGATCCAGCAGCACCCCGAGATAGACTACTATATATATGGTCACCGTCACCTGCTGCTCAATCTCTCGCTTCCCGACGATCGTCGCTGCATCATCCTCGGCGACTGGATCCACTACAACTCTTACGCCCGCTGGGACGGTGAGTCGCTCACCTTATCGCTCTACGACGCGCAGTAAGAGACTGTCGCAAGAGTCAACAGTCTCAGTAAACAAAACATCGGCTCATCTCGAAGGACGAGGTGAGCCGATGTTTGTATTTACTCAGGAGTCAGCTAACTGACTAGATATGAAAGGGACGCACGGAGTGCCCCATCTGACGATAGTCCTCGACAACCAACTTACCGTCGTCAAAGATGCCCGCAGCACCCCCGCCGATCCACACGTAGTATGCTGATTTGTCACCATCAGGCGTGCTAGTCCAGTACCAGCCACCGATGCCTTCATCGTCTAGGATGTCTCCATTGAGTTGGCCCGCAAAGGGGAACTGACGCTCCACATCATTTTGCTTATCCTGAGCCCAAAAGCTCTCCTGAGCTATCTCTTCAATAGTCCCGTCAAAGCTCTCTCCGAGCGGACGCACGGTGACTGTCAGGAAACCTCCATCCTTCCCTTCTGAGACTTGGTAGCGGTAGGCGGCTAGGAACTTTTTGTCTTGAGCTGGGGGGAAGCCTTCCTCGGCAGCAGCCTTAGCAGGAGCTAGGCGGAGCGCATAGGAGATACCATTGCCCATATTCTTGTAGTCAGAGCTATAGGTAGCTTTTGTGTTACCTATCTGAATAGCCTCCTCGACGGCTAGGTGCTCGTTAGCGACCACGAAGATAAGCGTAGGATCCTCCAGATCAGTTACAAGCGGGATGATCCCAGCCCACTCATATCGTGAGCCCAGGTGCGTGCCTTGTGGCACTGCCGTGAGTGCCTCTGAGTAGGTGAAGAAACTCTTCGCAGGGTCACCCTCGAGGACAAGATTCTCCTCTGATATATAGTCGAGAGGCGTGGCAACCTTGAAGAAGGGAGGGTCGACAGGATCGACAGGTTGTGGCTCTTTGTCACACGCTGCGAAAGCTCCCAGCACTAGTGTTAGTAGGGGTACTAAGATGATAGACTGCTTTATCTGGATCATATTATGGATGGATTAAGTGATTTCGCTCTTGCTGAGACAGGTAGCTCACCTCATCTCACCGCAAATCTACTCAAAAAAAGTGGACAATGCTACACACGCTCCAGACTCTGCAGGGCTAACGCATTATGAGGCTGTTGGCTGTTAGC
>URKO01000013.1 GCA_900548415.1 uncultured Porphyromonas sp. | reverse complement strand
GTCCAGGCCTAAGAAACTACGATAGACTTATCAATATAAAACCAACCAATACAGCTATGGCTAACAACAAGAGACTTTATCGCTCTCGCGAAGCATGGATAGGAGGCGTATGTGGCGGCATCGCAGACTACTTCGGGTGGGATCCGACGATCGTACGGCTCATCTACTTAGTGCTTACATTTACAACTGCTTTTGCGGGGATCCCCATCTACGTCCTCTTGTGGATTTTCGTCCCACTAGAGCGGTATAGAAACCGTTAGAGGCTTTAGCACACAGCACTATGAGTTATCCTTTATTACATGAGCTGCTCGATCTAGTCGAGAGGTACGAAGAGTTTCGTGGCAATGCAGAGCAGTCGATGAGCAACTTTTTGCGCTTTGCCGATCAGTCCCTTGAGCAGCAAAAAAGCTCTGAAGAGCCTACGATAGGGGCACATCGTCATGCCTATCTCAATGCGATGATCGCTCGTGACATCAGCTTCGTCTACCGCTATATGCGTAGCCTCGTGCGTAAAGCGATCAAAGACACCCCCCTGCAGACCATCGATGAGTATTCCTACCTCATCACACTCATGGCAAAAGGGGAGATGACCAAGACCGAGCTCAACAACTACAACGTAGTCGAAAAGACCTCTGGTAGCGAGATCATCCGTCGTCTACTCAAGGGTGGATTGATCTCGCAGACACGCAATCTACAAGATCGGCGTAGCTTACTCCTCAGCATCACCCCTAAGGGGCGAGAGGTCGTCAAGGAGCTACTGCCACGTATGCAGCAGAGTAGCGATATACTCCTACGAGACCTCTCGTGGGATCAGAAGATCTTCCTCCACTCCCTCCACGAGCAGATCTACGAGAGCAATCATCCACTCTTTCTCACAGAGCGAGATACTGATCTGGCAGAGCTAGCCCAGAAGATACCTATCGACCACCACGCACGCTAACAAGGAGGTACTCCCCCTATACTCTAATCTCTAACTTCTAAGCTCTACCCTGACCATGAACCATCTGAGTGATCTGCTCAAGCTCTTTACGACCACTTATCGGCACAAGACCCTATTACGCTATATGGATCGAACGCCTGAGGAGCAGTGGCACGAGTGGAGCGGAGAGCATCTAGCTGAGCAGATTATGCTGGCGGCACAGGCTCTCGTACGGGCTGGTGTACAGCCTGGCGACCGCGTGGCACTCTACTCGCAAAACATGATGGAGGGCATCATCACCGAGCTGGGACTGATGGCTATACGTGCCGTCTGCGTACCCCTCTATGCCACTTGCTCACCAGAGCAGGTTGCCTACATCACGGAGCATGCAGGAGTCAAGCTAATACTCGTGGGGGAGCAGTTTCAGTACAACAATGTCTACCCACTCCTAGCGACCCACCCTACACTACAGCAGCTGGTCATACTAGACGAGCGAGTGGTGCGTGATCCAGCCGACGAGCGGAGTGAGTACTTTGATACCTTCCTCTCGATGGGCGATGCGATGCCCTACGAGACAGAGGTGCGGGCGCAGCTGGGTGCTGGCACGGCCGATGAGACAGCTGTCATCATCTACACCTCAGGCACCACAGGCACACCCAAGGGAGTACAGATCACCCATCACATGATCTTAGCGCAGGTAGAGCGGCACCAGAAGCTCTTCCCGACGCTAAACGATCATGACGTCTCGGTCAACTTCCTCCCGCTGAGCCATGTCTTCGAGAAGCTCTGGGTCTACTTTTGCCTTGCCACAGCTATCAAAGTGGTTGTTGTGACGAACCCAAAGCGCATCATGGAGCTGATGCCACAGATACGCCCCACGGTGATGTGCAATGTGCCACGATACTGGGAGAAAGTCTACCAAGGCGTACAGGAGCACATCGAGCAGGCGAAGCCTATGATGCAGCGCATCTACAGGAAGGCACTACGCGTGGGGCATAGGTATCATATCGACTACCGCATCCATGGGCGCAAAGCTCCGTGGGGCCTACGCATCTCCAATGCCCTCTACCGCTACACCGTATTCTATATCCTCAAGCGTGTCTTAGGACTGGAGCGGGGGCGCTTCTTCCCGACAGCGGGGGCTCCCCTCTCGAATGAGATCAACGAGTTCCTGCAGTCGGCCGGCTTTAACATTGTCGTCGGCTATGGGCTCTCCGAGTCCTCAGCCACAGTCTCCTGCTACCTACCGGGGCGCTACGTCATAGGCTCCGTCGGGGAAGTCGTGCCAGGTGTAGAGGTACGCATAGATCCCGAGACGCAAGAGATACAGCTACGTGGCGAGACTATCACGCCTGGATACTACCACAATGATGAGGCAAATGCTGCCGCCTTCACCGCTGATGGATGGTTTCGCACGGGCGATGCCGGACGGCTCGAAGGGAGTACACTATTCTTCACCGAGCGGATCAAAGAGCTGTACAAGACGAGCAATGGTAAGTACATCGCTCCGCAGCAGGTCGAGTCGCTCCTGAGCAGCAGTCCGCTCATCGAGCAGTGCGCTGTGGTGGCCGACGAGCGCAAGTTTGTCGCAGCACTGATCTATCCGAACTACGAGCAGCTACGTCGTCGACTCCGTGAGCGTGGTCAGGAGGCTCTGGCCGAGCTCCCCACGGCAGATCTAGCGCAGCGTAGCGAGGTGTGCGACATGCTCCTAAGTCACATAGAGCCCCTGCAGGCGCACCTAGCGGGCTTTGAGAAGGTCAAGCGCATCGCCCTGCTCGCCGAGCCATTCTCCATCGAGGCGGGTACACTTACCCCGACGCTCAAGCTGAAGCGCAAAGCAATCCTCGAACAGTACGCCGAGCTGATCGAAAAGCTGTACCTTTGACCCTCCATTTCACACAATACATCAAAGAGCGCACGCCACAGCATCGTGGTATACGCTCTCTAGACAACACTATATATTATGATAACACAGGACCAACTAGCAGAGCTGTTGGAGCGCACGAAGGCGCTGGGGAGGTATCTTTGACATCGACCAGCGACGTGTCCAACTAGAAGAAGAGGAGCTCCGGACACAAGCTCCAGACTTTTGGGATGATGTGCCACGAGCCCAGCAGCAGATGCGACGTGTGGGCGAGATACGCTCATGGATCGAGGCTTTTGAGGCTGTCGATGCCGCAACGCAAGAGGTGGCTCTGGCGTACGACTTTTACAAAGAGGAGGCCATCGAAGAGCAAGATGTGGACGACGCCTATGCCCGTGCCATCAAGCTGGTCGAAGACCTCGAGCTGCGCAACATGCTGAGCGCTGAGGAGGATCGCCTAGGGGCTGTCCTCAAGATCAATGCGGGTGCGGGTGGCACCGAGAGCCAGGACTGGGCCTCTATGCTGGTGCGTATGTACCAGCGCTGGGCAGAGCGCTCGGGCTACAAGGTGACCATCACCAACTGGCAGGACGGCGACGATGCCGGCATCAAGACGGTCACCATGCAGATCGAGGGCGAGCTGGCTTACGGCTTCCTCAAGAGTGAAAACGGCGTGCACCGCCTCGTACGCGTCTCTCCCTATAATGCACAAGGCAAGCGAATGACTTCGTTTGCTTCAGTCTTTGTCGTACCCCTCGTGGACGATACGATAGAGGTCGAGGTGAACCCCGGCTTGCTCTCGTGGGATACCTTCCGCTCGAGCGGAGCTGGCGGGCAGAATGTCAACAAAGTGGAGACGGGCGTACGCCTACACTACCAGTACACCGACCCCGACACGGGCGAGACGGAGGAGATCGTGATCGAAAACACTGAGACGCGCTCACAGATGGACAATCGTGAGAATGCTCTGCGCCTCCTGCGCTCGCAGCTCTACGACAAGGAGCTGGAGCGTCGTCGTGCTGCTCAGAGCGAGGTCGAGGCTAATAAGAAGAAGATCGAGTGGGGCTCCCAGATACGTAGCTACGTCTTCGACGATCGTCGTGTCAAGGATCACCGTACGAACTATCAGACTTCCGATGTCAACGGGGTCATGGATGGCGATCTAGATGCTTTTATCAAGGCTTACCTGATGCAGACGGGAGCTGGTACGACTAATGAATAAGTGACCCTCTATGATCGTCTGCATAGCTGAGAAACCGTCCGTAGCGCGTGACATAGCCAAGATACTCGGAGCCTCTACGGCTCGCTCGGGCTATATCGAGGGCAATGGCTATGCGGTCACCTGGACCTATGGTCACCTCTGCACACTCAAGGAGCCAGAGGACTACCAGACCAGTTGGCAGGGATGGCGACTAGCTTCGCTGCCGATGATCCCAGAGCGCTTCGGCATCAAGCTGATCCAGGAGGAGCACATCGAGCGGCAGTTTGCCATTATCCAAGAGTTGGTCTCGCAAGCTGAGCGTGTGATCAACTGCGGCGATGCGGGCCAAGAGGGTGAGCTGATACAGCGCTGGGTGCTCCAACTAGCGGGTTGCACCTGTCCCGTGGAGCGTCTCTGGATCTCTTCGCTGACGGACCAGTCAATTCGCGAGGGCTTTGCCAACTTGCGCCCCAGCAAAGAGCTAGACACGCTCTACTACGCTGGCTTGGCGCGAGCCATCGGCGACTGGCTCCTAGGGATCAACGGGACACGTCTCTACACCCTCACAGATCGCTATGGCGGTCGGCAGCGAGGTGTGCGCTCAGTAGGTCGTGTGCAGACCCCGACACTGGCACTGGTCGTTGACAGACAAGCGGAGATAGAGAGCTTCGTACCAGTCACAACCTACGAGATGCAGACCACTTACCGGGGGACGCTCTTTAGGGCAGACACAACGCAAGAGGTCGAGGTGACCTTTGCCGAGCGACAGCAGGTTGAGGAGCTGATCGAGCGAATCGCTAAGGAGCCACTCGTCGTGCAGGCGGTCGAGCAGAAGAAGTCGACGGAGTACCCGCCACGACTCTTCGACCTCACCTCCCTACAGGTGGAGGCAAATAAGAAGTTTGGCTACACGGCTGAGCAGACGCTCCGACTCATACAGTCTCTCTACGAGAAGAAGGTGACTACCTACCCACGTGTCGACACCACCTTCCTACCCGAAGACCAATACCCTAAAGTGGGAGAGACACTCCAAGGCATCGCGCGGCATGCGGCTCTCGGGGGCTTCATCGCACCGTTACTGAGCAGTGGCAAGCCGCTGAAAAAGAGCAAGAAGGTCTTTGACAATAAGAAGATCACCGACCACCATGCGATCATCCCGACAGGACAGCTGAGCAGCGGACTCACACCCGATGAGGAGCAGATCTACCTCCTCGTGGCACTGCGCTACATAGCCGCCTTCTATCCCGATGCTAAGGTCTCGACGACCACCGTACGCGCTACCGTCGAGGAGTACCCACTGCGCGCCTCAGGCAAGACGATACTCGTGGAGGGATGGCGCGAGGTACTCAAGCCCGACAGTGGTAAGGAGGGAGACGACACCACAGAGGGTGGTAAAGACAAGGAGAAGGACAAGGAGCAGACACTCCCCCCCTTTAAGGAGGGCGAGTCGGGACCGCACGAGCCATCGATACGTGAGAGCACCTCTACACCACCCCGCTACTACACCGAGGCGACGCTCCTACGTGCTATGGAGACGGCAGGCAAGGGAGTCGAGGATGAGGAGCTACGAGATGCGCTTAAGATGAACGGCATCGGTCGCCCCTCCACACGCGCTGCTATCATCGAGACGCTCTTCAAGCGAGGCTACATAGTTCGTGAGGGCAAGTCGCTACGCGCTACACCGGCTGGCATACAGCTGATCGAGTCAATACAAGATCCCCTGCTCAAGAGTGCCGAGCTGACGGGGCGCTGGGAGCTCAAGCTACGACAGATAGAGAGTCGGGAGTACGACCCAGGGCAGTTTCTCAACGAACTCAAAGCACAGGTCTCCACGCTCGTCTCTGAGGTGCGAGGCTTCTAACTAAAGTCCTCTAGAGGCTCCCCTCTAATCTCTAACTTCTAATCTCTAACCTCTAATCTCTAAATCTCACTCGGGGAGGGCGTCGATCTGCGCGAGGATTGTTTCGCCGAGGAGCTTCTTGCGACGTATGTGGTCGTGCACCTCTGCGACGAAGGCGTTGTCCTCATAGTTGCCGCGCACCTGCTCGAAGTCGATACGACGGTTGTGATCGCCGTCGAGGTCTATGCCGAAGCCGACCTGCGTGAGCATCTCAAACTCCTTGTGAGCATCCTTGAGCAGATACTCGTCTAGCTCTATGACGGTCTCTTGCCACTCCTGGATGATCTGTATGGCTCGCTCCACGGTCAGATCCTTGGCGGCGATGTCGTACCAACGCAAGAGCAGATCGTATGCCCAGTGCCACTCGATCTCGTAGTAGCGACTATGTATCGAGCGGATGGCGACGTTGACCTCGTCGAGCGTCTTGAGCTGCCCCTCTTTGATCTGCTTGATCAGATTGCGCACGAGGCGACGTGGAGCGATCATACCCGCTAGGTCGAGCCAGTCCGAGAGCCCCTCATTGCTGGTAGGCGGCAGGCAGGTAACTAGCTCACGCTTGCTCTTGGGAGCTTGGTCCTGGATACGCTGGATGAGGGAGTTGCCGAGGAACTTGACGATACCCATCTCGTAGTAGCGACACCCCTTGACGAGAGAGCTGTGACGGATGTGCATGTCGTGATAGATATAGGTCGCATTGGAGCTGCCGAGGTGCGTCTCCAGTGCTTTGAGCTTGTGCCACCCCTTGTACATTTTACCGACCGTATAGGGCGAGAGGAGGTTGTAGTTGATGCAGTCGAGCTTTTCGTCCGGGTGACGCTTATCTCGCTTAGGCCACTTCTTGGTATCACGGATGGTACCGACGCTACGCAGGTTGGTGCCTGGCACGAGGTAGGTCTGGTTGTCATTCTCTATAATATAGGAGAAGGGGAAGTCTGACGAGTCAATATGATCCACATGACGCCCCATGATCAGGCTAAAAGCACCGATGCGCGAAGGCCACAAGATATAGGAGTCGGAGGTGGTCTTGCTACCACGCTCTACGACGCCCTGGTGAATGGGGCCGAGCTTGTACAGGTGGTTGCTCTGGTTAGAGCCACTGCCCGCATTGAGGAAGGAGTAGTAACCAGCGATCAGCAGACTACTCTTGTGCATCGTGACGGTAAAGGGTCCCGCAAAGACGGCACAAGCCTCCCCATTTTCGCACTGACAATTGGCAAAGAAGAGCGAGTCATGTGCGCTGAAGAGGTGGGTGACCGAACAACCCTGACCGACGAAACAGCGGGAGACGTTGGAGCCGTCAGCAACCACGCTGCCAGCAGAAAAGATAAAGTCCCGACAGATCACTCCGTAGCCAACCTTTGTGGGGCTCAGGGCCGTACTATTGACCGAGCCATTCTCTAGCACCGAGGCACCGATGATAGAGCTGTGGGGGCCCACCTTGATATTGGTCATCAGACCGCAATGCCTGATCTGAGAAGACTCCCCGATGGTACCACGATCCGACCGCACGGAGGCTGTATACTCCTCGACGAGCTTAGAGAGTGCTGCCTGCAGCTCCTTGTCGTGGCGATACATCGCCAGCATGTAAGCGGTCTGAGCGGTCAGGATGTCGCAGATAGGCACCTCACGACCACCCGTCTCGTTGAGCACCTCAACGAGGGTGCCATTGCCAAAGGCGGTCTCGCCCGTTACCTTGAGAGCTGCTATGTCGTGGATCACCACATCGTCACCGATGTCGTAATGCGAGATGCAGTCCCGCACACCGTCGATGATGACTCGGTCGCCGATGGTACAGTTGACTAGCTTAGCGTGCGCCAGGCGGTAGGGCTCGTCGTAGCTCGGCTCCTCCTCGGAGGGGCGACCACCACGATTGTCGCCTATCTCGCACTGTCCGATGAAGTGAACCTGCTGACAGCGACTAGCATCGAAGTATTTATGAACGCGCACTAGGGACCAGTCTTGCGCTTGGCACCCTTGCTCCGTGAGCTGTTTGATCTCTTTTGTATTAAGCTTTCGCATAGAGTATCTGTAGGGGGAATTATTGTTAGTAGTTTGGGGAGAGAAAAGTGAGATGACACGCTTACAGCCGATGCGTCTCTGCGATCATCTGGCGAAGCTGTCGTATCCAGTCGTCGGGGAGCTCCTCGACATGGCTAGGCATACGATAGCACCAGACATGATGGGGATTGCTCGGGTCGTTGATCTGCTCGCTATGAGGATCGACCGTGGCGCAGTGCTCGGGGCTCAGGGCTAGCCAGTCTTGCAACGGCAGTATGCAGAGTCGTGAGGGACTCTCTAAGTGCCGGCGCACGATGATCTCTGCCAGCTCGGGCGTGAGCGTGGTATCGTAGGGGACGCCGTAGTCAGTGAGGAAGTAGTCGTAGTAGCGTCGAGACCGCGCAGCGTCTTCCGCCCACCAGAGGCGTAGTGGCGCACAGTCGTGCGTCGAGGTGGTGCCGACACTATCCTCGGAGAAGTAGGGTGCTGCCTCAAACTCGATGCCGGCACTCTTCGGCATGCGCTCCACGTATAGCTTGAGGATGCCGAGCTCCTCTAGGACGGGGTAGACACACTGAGGGACCATCCCCAAGTCCTCGGCACAAAGATGGATTGAAGTCAAGGACTTCAGGAAGGTTAGACGCTCCAGTCCACGCTCGCGCCACAACTCTTCATTGCCACCATAATAATACTTCTCGCAGACAGCCCGCATACGCTCCTGCAGATCGGGCGACAGCTTTGCAAAGGGCGCAGTACTCGCCACATCGTAGCGCGGCACGTAGCCCGCATCGAGACGTTCGATCCAGAGCACCTCTTGCGTCGTCACAGGCTTTTTGCTCGGCGCTATCCACTCCGGTCGTAGCGTCTCGGCGAGCCCTAGCTTGGCGATCTCCCGCTTCAAGTAGCGTCGTGAGGGAAGAAAGTAGCCCAGCATCCCAGAGCGCCCGTCACGTGGTATGGACCACATACGGAAGAAGCCCAGCACATGATCCACGCGCAGGTAATCATAGAAGCGCTCTAGATAGTCAAAGCGCTCACGCCATAGCGTTTTCCAATTCCTGCGACAGGTTACGATACCCCAGTTCTGCCCATCTGGAGAGAAGTAGTCGGGAGGAGCTCCGCAAGAGAGTCGCTTGTTAAATTTGCGTGGATAAGCAATCGTGTCCGCTGCATGCGGATCTACCCCTACGGGCAGGTCTCCCATGAGTGCTAGCCCGTGCTGACGAATCGTTGCCACGGCACGGCGCATCTGTCGCTGCGCCACCATGTAGCAGTAAACGTAGAAGTTGCCCGTACGGGCGACTAAACGCTTATTTTCCTGCTCCAGCTCCTTGACCCGCTTCATCTCGTCCCAGAAGTCCCACTCCTCACGATTGAGGTCGGGCAATAGGTCTAGCGCCATACGCATACAGACCCAGTAGTGCCAGATAGGCATGCTATGACAAGAAGGTTTGTTGTCAGTCAACCCTACATAGCGATTGATCATATCGGTGAAGTATGGCGAAGCGTCCGCCTGCTCCGTAAAGGAAGCCCACAGCCAGCGTCGCTTGAGTTGCCACACCGCCGTATAGTCGAAGGTCTTTTGCGCACTGAGCCGCTCAGCCTCCGCACGCAGCTCCTGCTCCAGCTGCTGGTCCGCCAGCGGGGGAAGCTGATCCACCGCTATGTAGATCGGGTTGAGGACCGTAGAGGCTATCGGCCGATAGGGATAAGAGTCGCGACTATCGCCATAGAGGGTGGTGTCTTCCAGCGGGAGCAACTGTATGATGCGCATCCCCATCCGCTCAGCCACTGGCGCAAAGGCCTCCAGAGCGGCAAAGTCACCACAGCCCGCATCGCC
Organism: uncultured Porphyromonas sp.; assembly: GCA_900548415.1. Lineage (GTDB taxonomy): Bacteria > Bacteroidota > Bacteroidia > Bacteroidales > Porphyromonadaceae > Porphyromonas > Porphyromonas vaginalis. The sequence goes on along the minus strand of URKO01000013.1, from coordinate 1,146 downwards.
GTGGCGACGCAGACTAAAGAGGGGAACGGCTATCCCAGCCTGACGGGGCATCTGACTCATATTATATTATAGTGTCACCTCTACGGAGACTGTTGCAAAAGTCAACAGTCTCACAATCTTGCAAGCAAGATTGTCTAGACTTTGCAGAAAGGATGAAGCGCAAGGCGCTGAGGGTGAGGTCTGAAGGGAGCATACATCCGTATGTGACCGAAGCCGAATCCCGAAAGCAACACAGCGATTCGCCTTTATGCAATAGTCTCCTGCGGTATATTCGGAGAAGCCATGCAGCTCTGATCGATAGAACTACACGGCTTCTGCAGCATCGCCTCTAGGGGCAACTGCTTGAGGAATTAATATGTGCTAGTGTCGCTTACTCCTTGACACGCCCTACGTAAGAGCCGTCACGCGTATCTACCGTGACCACATCGTCCTGATTGATAAAGAGCGGTACGCGGATCTCAGCACCCGTCTCGACGGTTGCCGGCTTGAGACTATTGGTCGCCGTATCGCCCTTGATACCAGGCTCCGTATGGCTGATGCGCAGATCGACGTGTGCTGGTAGCTCGCAGGTCAGCACGGTCTCGCTCTCAGCATGTACCATTGCCTCGACCATATCGCCCTCCTTGAGGAAGCGGACACCCTCGATCAGCTCGCCATTGATAGCGATCTGGTCAAATGTCTCAGGGTGCATAAAGTGGTAGCCCATATCATCATTGTAGAGATACTGATAGGGACGACGCTCGATGCGCACCTCCTCTACCTTGACACCACTATTCCACGTCTTGTCGATGATGCGACCCGTAGCAACATTGCGCAGCTTCGTGCGAACGAATGCAGGACCCTTGCCAGGCTTAACATGGAGAAACTCTACGATGAAGTAGTACTGCCCATCAATGTCTAGGCACATGCCATTGCGAAAGTCAGCTGTTGTAGCCATATACTATTTGTCTATTCTGTGAAGTTACTTATCGGTGCAAAAGTAATAAATCCTCAGCTACTACACAAATAACGAGCGCGGCACTCACCGCCCGCACATTCCTTCCACTAATGCAATTTCTCAAGAAGGAAGTCCTCTATTGTCATTGTAGAGAAGGAGCGAATAACCCGTGAGCAAGCCTAAACTACGGCATAGTGCTTTTCATCATT
>URKO01000012.1 GCA_900548415.1 uncultured Porphyromonas sp. | reverse complement strand
GCGATGCGGGTGCTCAAGCTGTCGTATCTCCTGAGCAAGTGCACGCAATGCCTTGCGTGCTGCGGGGATTTGACGCTCGAGCTGTAGGATCATCTCGGTCAGGTCGGCATCGCTACCGCTATGCTGGTGATAGGCTGTGCGGAGGCGAGCCAGTGTCTGCTCCTGCTCGGTGAGCTGCTTCTGCTGACTCAGATACTGATCGTAGAGGGCTGCAGCCTCGGCGGAGTGAAACTGCTCGCGACTCGTGTAGATCAGATCCGGTGCCACGACGAAGGCTCCATGAGAGGCGCTGCTGTGGGCAGGCTGTGCGGCAGTTTGCTGGCTCAGCAAGGCAGTGTAGTCTACATCTGCCCGCTGCGTGATACGATAAGGACGCAGCATAGCGTACTGACGCAGGAGGGCGGCATCGTTGGAGGGAACCTCCGTTACCTCGCCATCATTGTAGACAAAGCGGTAGACGGTGACCATGCCGTGAGGAGCATAGCGGTCGGAGACGAGGTAGCCGAGATGACGCTCAGCATTGAAAGCCAGGAGCAAGTCATCGCCCATGCTGTTGTACGGGAGTCCCAGTGGCACTGGTTGCAAGTAGCCTCCCGAAGCGGTCTGGCGGGTCATGTAGAGGTCTCGTCCGCCCAGTCCGTGCTGGCTAACAGCTGAGAAGTAGAGCGTGATACCGTCAGGAGCTAGCGAGGGGTAAGAGGGCGCCTCTAGGCTGTCTGGGATGGCGGTAATAATCGTAGCATCCGCTTGGAGGGTTGTGGGGATCGGCTGATTGGCTAGGAGATCGCCATAGACGAGACGCACGGGTGCCTCGGGACGCTCTCGGAGCGGTCTGATGTATCGATCGCTTCGCTCGGTGAGGAAGCCTAGTCCTAGGCTGTCGCAGGAGAAGACTTTGACGCCTTGTCCATTGAGGTAGTTGGCTAACTGCTCTCGTGCAATGGTGACGGTGTCGGCCACTTCTAGCCAAAGGACGTTTCCCATGAGCCGGCGCAACGCATGCAGTCGCTCAGCGTAGAGGTCGGTGGCGTGATGCGCCTTGCGCGCTTTGCTCTGCTTCTCTAATGAAGCGGACAGCTCGTCTAGTCGCAGCTCTCGGAGGTAGCTCTCCCAGAGAGCGGGCAGGTACTTAGCATTTTGATGAGCGAGGTACTCATAAGCCGAGACGGCTAGGTCACTGCGTCCTCGCTTTGTAGCCTGCTCCACGAGCTGCGTGGCGGTAGCTACAGAGGGCTTCGTACGAAAGGCTTGCGCGAGCGAGTCTAGCTCCTGACCTTGGGCCATAAAGAGTGGCAGTGTGAGGAGACTAACGAAGAGGACGAGTAGACGCTTCATGGGGGATTAGAGATTAGAAATTAGATGTTAGAGATTAGAGGTTAGATATTAGAGCAAGCGTCTCGGAGTAGTCAGACGAGATCCGACAGCTCCGAGACGCTGATGATTACTGCTGCGCGATGCGCTGCAAGATGCCGGCGTAAGCCTCTTCGTAGTGTGGTGCTGAGAGGCCTAAGCGACGACTCTCACGAACCACATAGCCGACAAGGCTCTCGACCTCGCTCTGATGATGGTTGCGTAGGTCGCTATTCATCGAGGTGGTCGTGGCGGGTGGCATGCGCTCTATGCGACGAAGTGCTGAGGCGACTGGATCGGCATCGCTGATGCCCCACCCCTTAGCACGGTAGAGCTGGCAGAGCTCTTCGGTGAGTCCGATGACAAAGGCACGATGCGCACCGAGCAAGCCCTCGACGTTGCAGTCGTAGTAGCCTGTTGCAGCAGCTGAGTTAGAGAGCATGAGGTACTTTTTGCGCACTTCCTCCATAGGATCGTCGGGGATGACGAGGTCGATGTCCGCAGCTTGGGAGATCTTGAGGAGTCGCTCTTCACTAGCCGTTCGCTCACTACCGATGGGGCGTGCGAGGGAACCTATGTAGAGTCGCTCGTTGTCGGAGTGGCTCTCCACTACGCCAGGCTCTGTGCGCCGTGCGGTGATATAAGCAACACCCGCCCAGCGCTCGACCTCTGCGGGGAGCATCGTGCGGAGCTGCTCGTGGATGTCTAGACCATTGAGCAGGGGCAGGACAGCACTCTCTTTGGTCAGATAAGGCTGGAGCGGACGTATGCTGTCGGCTAGGTCATAGCTCTTGGTCACGACAACTAGATAGTCTATCGGGGCCAGCTCTTGCGGATCGCAAGTGACGCAGCTAGGACGCACAACGGTCTCTGCCAAACGAGGCGAAGAGATGCGCAAGCCCTCACTACGTACTCGGTCGTAGTGCGCTCCTGGACGCATGAGGTAGGAGACGCGTAGCTGGTCGGGATGCTCCATAGCGTAGCTTGTCCATAGCCCGCCGAAGTATCCGCCGACGCCTCCTAAGCCTAGTATAACGATATGAGGAGGTCTCATGGCTGACTAGTGCGTACGGGGAAAGGTCTCCAACGTCTCCTTGAGGATCTCAGCCACAGAGGGGTGCGGGAAGATGATTTCGCTCAGCTCGTGCGCTGTCATGCCACGCTCGATGGCTAGCCCGGCGGTGACGATCAGTTCGCTACAAGGATTGCCTAGCATGTGCACACCGAGTATCTTACCTTCGGGATTGACAAGTACTTTGCAAAATCCTGAAGCCATCTCGTTTTCTGCAACAAAGCGACCTGAGTAGCTCATCGGGAGCATCAGCTTCGTATAGACCTTGTCTCCATTCTTTAGTGCGTCTTCGGTGAAGCCTACGCCCGCTATCTCGGGATGCGTGTAGACGACCCCTGGAATGGCACGGTAGCTCATCGGATTGATCTTACGGCCGAGGATATGGTCCACCGCTACCTCTGCCTCACGCACAGCCGTATGGGCTAGGAGCGAGTGTCCATTGACATCGCCCGCAGCATAGAGATTGGGGAGCGAGGTACGGAGGTATTCGTCGGTCTTAACGCCTCGACGCTCTAGCTCGAGTCCTTGGCTGAGCAGTGCCTCGAAAGAGCTGGTCACAGGACGACGCCCCACGGAGAGCATCACTTGCTCGCCCTCTACCTTAAAGGTCTCGCCCTCGTACTCGACCTCTACGCCATCGGCATAGAGATGCGTCACCTTGTGCTGGAGGTAGAACTTGATACCACGCTTCGTGTACTCCTCACGCAGGAGTGCAGCCAGCTCGCTGTCCATCCCGTTGATGATCTCGGGGAGCATCTCGACCACAGAGACGGTAACGCCCATCTCGTTGTAGTAAGCTGCGAACTCCATGCCGATGACGCCACCACCAATGATGACGATCGAGGCGGGAAGCTCCTTGCTGTCTAATGCCTCTCGGTGGGTAATGTAGTGCCCCTCCTCGACACCTGGGATAGGCGGGATAACTGTCTCTGAGCCCGTGCAGAGGAGTAGATGCTTAGCCGTATAAGTCTCACCAGCTGCCGTGACTGTATAAGTGTCGTCACTATTGTGCGCTGTGACAGTTGCATGCTCCGTGACCACGGTCACGCCAGCATCCTTCATACGTGCACGAATACCAGCAACGAGCTTGCGCACGACTTTGTTCTTTCTAGAGATAACCTTGGCAGGGTCTATCTGCTCTGGCGTACAAGTGACGCCATACTTAGCGGCACTCTGTACCGTCTGCCAAACTTTAGCCGAGTACAGGAGCGTCTTCGTAGGGATGCACCCTTCGTTGAGGCAGACGCCACCGAGCGCACGCTCCTCGATGAGCAGCGTCTGCAGTCCGCCACGAGCAGCACGCTCAGCAGCTGTGTAGCCCGCAGGTCCTCCACCGATGATGATCAGATCGTATGTCATAATAGTTGGGAGTATCTAGTGAAATGAACGGAATCGTGTCTACTTGCTCTTGCCCTGATTGGCAACGGCTGCTTGTAGCTTAGCTATCTGCTCGGGATCACCGAGGAAGTAGTCACGCTGCAACTGCATATTGTCGTCAAACTCGAAGACGTACGGAATGCCCGTCGGCAGATTAAGCGCAGGGATCTCTTCGTCAGAGATACCCTTGAGATGCTTGACGATGCCTCTCAAGCTATTGCCGTGAGCCGTGACGAGGATCTCGCCATACCGCTCCAGGTCGGGACGAATGTTGCTCTCCCAGTATGGGAGGATGCGCTCGACCGTCTCCTTGAGCGACTCCGTGAGTGGGAGCTCGTCCGGATTGACCGCAGCATAGCGTGGATCGTGCTGAGGGGCACGCTCATCGGTCGGGTCTAGCGGTGCGGGCGGCACGTCGTAACTACGTCGCCAGATGTGCACCTGCTCCTCGCCATACTTAGCCGCTGTCTCGGACTTGTCCAGTCCTTGTAGCATGCCGTAGTGCTTCTCGTTGAGGCGCCACGACTTCTCCACGGGGATCCAGTCGAGGTCCATCTCATCGAGGATAATGTTTAGCGTCTTGATGGCACGCTTGAGATATGACGTGTAAGCCTTGCCAAAGCGAAAGCCTGCCTTGTGTAGCTGTCGGCCAGCCTCGTGTGCCTCCTCGACACCTTGCTCGGTGAGGTCAACGTCTGTCCAGCCGGTGAATTGGTTACTCTTATTCCACGCACTCTGTCCGTGGCGTACTAATACAAGTCTTTTCATAAGGGTGAGATAAAGGAGTTTCTAAATGATTACTGATTTACTATGTCAGAGAGTCTCTGATCAAGCTGCTGAGCAGTCACCTCCTTGAGCGCCTCTAGAGAGCCGCCAAAGGTGGGTAATGCTTGCTTTAGCATCGGCTCATACTCAGCCGAGAGGTTGCGACCCCAAAGCATATCTATACGGAGTATGTCCATCAGCGTGACAAGCGAGTAGCGTACCATCGAGTCATTGATGAGTGCTAACTGATGACGTGGTCTCTGCTGGCTAACCCAGTAGAGAAGCTGTGCCGTGTCTCGGTAGAGCGCACGTAGGATCTCGTCACCCAGCTTCGGCATATCAGCACGGTAGTATGCATCAGCTAGAGCTACGTCCGTCATATCGTAGGGTACCGCCTTGGGCGAGATCACCTCGGCACACTTTGTCAGCACCTCTTGAGCTCGCTTGGTATCGCCTTGACGCAGGAGTGCTTGCCCCAGCGTCGCAAAGACACGAGAGCGATAGTAGTAAGAGATGTTGCGTCGGATGTTTTCATCAAAGTAGATGTCGGGATCGTTAGCATTGAAGTAGCGATACTGGTGCATCACCAAGTCATACAGACGCTCCACATCCACCTCGTAGGGCGTACCCGCTACGATCGTCGGGTTAAAGCGCTGCGCCATACCCACATAAGACATATACTGTCTCTGGTTGGCAAAGATATTCTGAGGAGCCGAGCTTACCCACATGATTGGTCTCTGCCACTCAGCTGCGCCCAGCATGTCTAGGACAAAGAGCTGATCTCTGGTCACAGCCGACTTACCCTCTAGCGAAAGCACCATACTCTCGGGCATAGGCAAGCCCTGAAGCTGCGGGAACTGCTTAGCAACAACTGCCGAGTCAACGGGGAGCAGCACCTTGTCCGTAGGTATCTGCGCATGTCTCTGAGGCACTATCTTGGTCGCCTCCTTCATAGCTTGATCAAAAGGCATCGGCACCGCACTTGTCGGGCGTATCAGCGCATAAGAGTTCGTTACGAAGAAGGCCGGAGTCATATACTTATTCGGTATCGGCTGCGCCTCGTAGCTGTGACGTAGCATGTGCTTGCCGTACCACTCCGACTGCAGGTAGCTCAGGTTGCTCACCTTGACATCAGTGCGCACGCCCTCCACCTCCTGGGCATACCACAGGGGGAAAGTATCGTTGTCACCGAAGCAGAGCAGCACCGCATTGGGATCACAACTGATCAAGTAGTTGTAGCCAAAGTCGCTCGCTAGGACACGCCCCGAGCGGTCGTGGTCATCCCAGTTTTCCGAAGCCATCTGTATCGGCACGATCAGCCCTAGTACCGAGACGATCGAGGCGGTCAGTACAGGCTTGAGCTTAGCACGGCTCAGCAGCTCGTAAAGGCCTGCCACACCGAAGCCGATCCATATTGCAAAGGCGTAGAAAGAGCCCGCATAGGCGTAGTCTCGCTCACGCGGTTGCCCTGGCGTCTGGTTGATGTAGAGGATGATCGCCAAGCCTGTCATGAAGAAGAGCACCAGCGTGATCCAAAAAGCTTGCATCCCCTTCTTGCGCCTCGTCACTTGAAAGGCAATGCCGAGAAAGCCGAGGAGCAGCGGCAAGAGGTAGTAAACATTGCGCCCCTTGTTGTTGCGAAGTTGATCTGGCAGATCTTTGGTCTTACCCAGTGCGATCTGATCAATAAACGAGTAGCCCGTCAGGACGCCTCCCTTGAGCATACCGCCATCGCCCTGCAGGTCGTTCTGACGGCCGATGAAGTTCCAGCCGAAGTAACGCCAGTACATATAGTTAACCTGATAGCGCAGGAGGTACTTCAGGTTGTCCGCCATCGAGGGCTTAGACATATCGTCTGGATTGCGATCTACCCAACTGTTGTACCCGCTTATATGCTCCGGCTGCGGAGAGTACATACGGGGGAAGAGCATCTTGCTATCCTCGGCATACTTGACCTTCGGCTGACTGTAGATCTTGACATACTCGTCCGGTTCGTTGGGATTACTCTTCACCTTAGGCGCATAAACTGGGCTGCCCTCCTCCATAGCTATAGGACGCGCCACGTAGGTAGCACTGTATAGATGCGGGATAGCGCCGTACTGCTCGCGGTTGATGTAGCTCTTGATGGCAAGCGCCGTGTTCGGCTCATTCTGATTCATCGGCGTGCCAGCCAGCGAGCGCACCAGGATCACCCCATAAGAGCTAAAGCCGATCATGATGACCAGCATACACATCTGTGCCGTGTGCAGCATCTGGAGGGAGACCTTTCTGTTTTGAAATAGGTATATCGCCAGAGCTATCGTCACGATTACGCCTAGCCAGACGGCTCCTCCGAAGTATGGGATGCCGATCAAGCACCAAGAGAGGATAAACGAGCTAATGATCAGACTACGACCACGCTCGCCTCGCTGATACAGCGTGAGCGAACCGACCAGCACCACCATGAGAACCGCCAGATAGAGGTAGAAGCCACTGTTGTACGGCATCTTCAGCCCATTGACCACCCAGCGATCTATTGTACCACCGAAGGCGACGACACCCTGCATGATGCCAAACATGATGACCGCAATCAAGACGAAGGAGACGATCAGTGTCGTCACGATCCCCTTGAAGGTCAGCGTATCATGCTTGCGGAAGTAGTATATGAGTGCCATCGCTGGGATGCAGAGCAGGTTGAGCAAGTGAACCCCGATGCTCAGTCCCATCACGTAAGCGATCAGGACGATCCAGCGGTCGGAGCGGTCATTGTCTGCACGGTCGCTCCACTTGAGCATCAGCCAGAAGACCAGCGCCGTCAGGAAGGAGCTAAAGGCATACACCTCACTCTCTACAGCACTGTACCAGAAGGTATCTGTAAAGGTATAGAGCAACGCTCCCACCAGACCAGAGCCCATGATCAGGATCGTTTGCGCTAAGGTAGGCACAGGCGTCACCCCCTCAGGGATCAACTGCTTGGCACAAGGCGAAGCACCCGGTAGCAGCACACGGCGCACCAGATGGGTGATACTCCAGAAGAGCAGAAGGATCGTCCCCGCACTGAGCAGTCCACTCAGCGCATTGGTGTATAGTCCCGCCAGCTCAGGCCTAGGAGCTAGGTGTGCAGCGACATTGTACACAAGCATGTAGATCGGCGCACCAGGTGGGTGACCCACCTCCAGCTTAAAGGCCGATAAGGTAAACTCGGGGCAGTCCCACAGACTCGCTGAGGGACCGATGGTCATCAGGTAGACCACCGCTGCGATGACAAAGGTCACCCAGCCCACTACGTTGTTCAGCAGATTGTACAGTCGCCAGTTCTGTTGCATATCTATAGTTAAGGTATCGTATATGGGGACAAAGATACGAAAATAGAGGTTAGAGGGTTAGAGGTTAGAAATTAGAGATTAGACTCTAGTGGCACTAGCCTCACTAGGAGCACTAGCCCCCTCTAACCTCTAACTTCTAATCTCTAACTTCTAATCTCTACCCTCTACCCTATCAAGCGGATCAGGCAGTAGCCCCCGATGGTGAGCCACAGATAGAGCGCACCTGCTAGCAGGAAGGGCTTGCCACCAGCCTTTCTAAAGCGAGCAAACGATGCATCACTACCGAGCGCCGCCATGGCCATACAGAGTCCGAAATCGTCCGCCCAGCGGATGCCACCACAGACCTGACCATAGAGATCGCTCACACCCTGCTGCTCAGCAAGGTAGCCGATGAGCGTATTGACGCAGATCATGATGAGAAACCAGATGGCGAACCAAGGTATCGACACCTTGCGCTGTGCCGTAGCTCCTCCGCCACGCCCGCCACGATGCAGGACGGAGGTGAGAATCAGTAGGAAGGGAGCCAAGAGGATCACACGGATCATCTTCGTGATGGTCGCTGTCGAGGCTATTGCCTCACCCATAGCACCGCCAGCACCCGCCACGTGAGCCACCTCGTGGAGCGTACCCCCAGTGTAGATAGCCATCTGGTGATCCGTCAGCCCGAGCCACCCTGTCGCATGAACGAGTGGATAGAGAAACATGCTGAGCGTACCAAAGAGCACCACCGTAGCGACGGCTACGACCGTCTTCTCCGAGCTGGCTCCCAGCACAGGCTCGGTGCCCAGCACGGCTGCGGCTCCGCAGATGGCACTACCCGAAGCAGTTAGGATCGCAGTGTCGCGATCCATCTTGAGCCAGCGTCCGATGAGTACCCCGAGGAGGATCACCGAGGTGACGATGATGAGATCATAGATGAAGGCCGTAGCTCCCGCCTCGTAGATGTCTGCCAGCGTAAGGCGAAAAGCGTAGAAGACGATCGCCAGGCGCAAGATACGCTTCGATGAGAAGGCTAGCCCAGGTACCCAAGCGGGATTGAGCTTGTGCCGTAGCGTATTGGCATAGATCATGCCTATTAGGACGCTTATGATAAGTGGAGAGATACGGAGCGTCTCCTTAAAGAGTGGCAACTGCGCTAGTAGCACAGCTACGCCGGCGAAGGCTGCCATCAGAAGTAGCCCACACCAGAAGCCTCGGGTGGGGCGTGAGATTGCTTTTGTCATATATATAAATAAGGTATAGGTCTAGTCGAAGCTTTTACAAAGCCACAAACGTGTAGAGTAGCGAGACAACCGCAATCACGGCAAAGACGAGCGCAAAGATGCGATTGAAGAGACGCAGATTGCGCAAGCTCACAAAGTCTCTAAGACGGGTAGCTATGTAAGTAATAAAGAGCCACCAACTCAAAGCTCCCAGAGCGATGGAGATCAGGCCGAGAGCAAACATCCCGTAGGGGGGCTCACCGAGTGGATAGACAAAGTTAAACTGACTGAAGAGGACTACATAGACGGGGACGATGAGCAGATTGGGGATGGTCAGCAAGAAGCCACTACCTAGGTGGGAGAGGTTGCGCTGATTGATCTGCCCCACGACACGCTGCGACATCTCAAGGCGAGGTTTGCTGAAGTATAGGTATATAGCAAAGGCCAAGAAGAGAAGACTCGCCACGATACGCAGAGCCATCTTATTGTGGTCTACATAGTCTAGCATGATCCCCGTAAATAAATAGGTGAAAATCGCATAGACTAGGTCGCCCAGTGTGGCTCCTATACCTGTGATGACCCCTGCACGTCGTCCCTGCTCGAGAGCACGCCGCAAGCAAAGGATCCCAGCAGGACCCATCGGGGCTGAGATGCAGAGACCTATGATAATACCTCCGACTAACTGTAATATGTACTCTGTAATCAACATGTATCTATAGCGTCAGAAGGAGAAGCCCCACGGAGCCCACTCCTACTTACTCTCGTGCAAAGATACGAAATTAGAGATTAGGGGTTAGAAGTTAGAGGCTAGATGTCCGATGGCCCCGACACCTCCGATAGCTCCGCCCTTTCCTCTAACCGTATTTCCCACTCCAAAATGCAATTTGGAGTGGAGCTCGCCCTGCTCCGGACGCCCCCTCCTCTCCTAGGAGGGCGGGAGGAGCAGGTAGCGAGCTGCCGAAACGAAAAAAGGGACGATGCGCTCACCGTCCCTTTAAGGTTAATGCAGTATATTTGCTGTGGAAACAAAAACTTAGCTATATACAACTATGCATCTAACCCAAGCGCAAAGATACGAAATTGCTGCTCTTCTGAAGACTAACACGCCTCAAAAAAAGATCGCCGAGGTCATAGGAGTACACCCTAGCACCATCTGTAGAGAGATTAAGAGGAACTTGACACCCGCTGGCAACTATAGCCCTACTCAGGCTCATATGTTTGCCAAAGAGAGACAAGATTGGAAGAACAAAGCAAGAGCTAAGTTGACGAATGCTATGAAAGCTGATATTGTCCAATGCATTGTAGAGCGTAAATGGTCGCCAGAGCAAATTGCTGGAAGGCGAAAGCTGGAGGGTAAGCCGATGGTCGGTAAGACCTCCATTTACAAGTTCCTGCATCAAGACAAGAAAGCTGGAGGCAAGCTTTACAAACACACAAGGCATGGGCTAGCTTATCGCAAGCGACGCCTTGCCGTCCCAATAAAAACAGACTGGCCTAAGCGAAAGTCCATAGAGACTCGTCCTGAGTGCATTGACCAGAAGGCACGAGTAGGAGATTTTGAGATGGACACCATTATAGGCAAAGAGCAGAAAGGGGCAATCCTGACGCTTGTAGAGCGTGTTACAGGCTTTACTATCATACGACGTCTGGAGCATGGCAAGGATGCCAAAGCCCTCGCCAGAGAGGTGAATAAAGCTCTGAGATACTACAAGAAAATGGGGCTGCTACACTCGATCACAACCGACAATGGAAGTGAGTTTGCCAAGTTTAAGACCATAGAAAGGTCTCTCAAAACTCCCGTCTACTTTGCCCACCCCTATCAATCCTGGGATAAGCCTCATATTGAGTACCTAAACAAACTGCTACGCCAGTTTATCCCTAAGTCCTCTACTTTCGAAGACTTAACTGACGCTGACCTTAGACGCTTTCAGAACCTACTAAACAATAGACCCCGTAAAAACCTAAACTATAAGACACCCAATGAAGTCATCAAAAACATCATTCTTGAGAAATTGCATTAGCGGGTGGAATGTACG